>CAZJHF010000248.1:0-6105 GCA_964545505.1 uncultured Desulfobacterales bacterium
AAGGGTAAAGCCCAGTTTGATCACCTGGTGGATATTCACGACATCGCCGAGCTCAATTTTATCTCTCAAAACGATGCGGGTGATATCATCATGGGACCTCTGGCCTGCTTTACACATGTGGCTGAATCCGAATTGATTCGCAAACATATTCCGGTGCTATCGGACGCGATTCTGACCATCGGCGGTCCTCAGGTGCGCAACATGGCAACCATCGGCGGCAATCTGTGCAACGGCGTGCCCAGTGCCGATAGTGCCACGCCCCTTATTGCCCTCAATGCAGTTGTGACCATCGAAGGCAGCAACGGCCCCCGGCAAATGCCCCTTGAATCGTTTTTTCTGGGTCCCAGCCAGGTGGCGCTTGAGCATCATGAAATATTAACCGCCATTACGATTACGCGTGACAATTATGCTGATTATAGCGGGCATTTCCATAAATATGCCATGCGGGAAGCCATGGATATTTCAACCATCGGCTGTTCGGCGGTCTGCAAGCTAAAAGACGATACCCTGCAAGATTTGCGGCTGGCCTTCGGCGTGGCCGCACCGGTACCCATCCGCTGTAAGGGAACGGAAGACAAGGTCCGCGGTCGTAAAATTACACCCAAGCTACTCACTGATATTGCTCAGTCTGTACCGGCGGACGTGCGCCCACGGACGTCCTGGCGGGCGGCCAAGGAATTTCGGCTACAGATTATCACCACTCTGGCCCAGAGGGTCGTCGAACAAGCGATTTTGAACGCAGGAGGAACCGTTCAGTGAACCGACACATTACCTTTACTATCAACGGCAAGAAAAAAGAGATCCAAATCGATGTGCGCCAATCCTTGCTGGAAGTCCTGCGGGAAAAACTGGGGCTGCTCAGTGTCAAGCAGGGCTGCGCTGTGGGTGAATGCGGCGCCTGCACGGTTTTACTCGATGATGTGCCCATCGATGCCTGTTTGTATCTGGCGGTCTGGGCCGACGGCAGATCCATTCGTACGGTGGAAGGCGAAAGTCGTGAGGATAAACTGTCCCGGGTGCAACAAACATTTGTGGATGAAGGTGCCGTGCAGTGCGGCATCTGTACGCCCGGCTTTGTGATGGCGGCCACATCTTTTGTCGAAAAGCACAAGCAGCAGAAAGTCAGCCGTTATGAAATTCGGCGCGGTCTGGCCGGCAATCTGTGCCGCTGCACGGGTTATGACACCATTGTGACCGCCGTGCAAAAGTGTCTGGATGAGGACGATGCATAGACAGAGGACAGATGTCAGATCGCAGAACACAGACATGTTGCCCCTGGGTCAGGATGCTTTGACGACCGTCACAGATGATATCTGTAGTTTTAAAAGAGTTTAGTTATTCTCATACATGCATTTTTGGTGATAATACAATATTGACAAGATATTCCCATATCAGGGCTGAACTTATTGAGAAAAAACCATCGATGTCAGTTTGAGAAGGGCAAAAAATGAGTCCCAAAGAAAGATGATAAATTGATAAAAATTTCTAAATAACGGTACTAATATTTGTCAGATAGGTTATCCATTCGCCTCTCCAGTTTCATAAATTTTTAAAATAATAAGCTCTATGTCTCATATTTGATGTCATCATAAAACAGTAATTATTGAAAATAAGCTCCGAATAGATTGATGTTGACATTAAGAAGTGTAATGCTATTAGAGTTAATTTCTTAAAACAAATTTTTAGATTCGGCAGTGAATAGCATGTTTTGATTTATAGGTTAAAACAAATTTGACTTAAAAGGAGGAAGTTATGGCCCGCAAACCAGTTGTTGTAAAATTTTTATCGAAAAGAGGATCTGAAGAAGCATTTTTTGCAGAAAAAGATCAACAAAAACTAAGAAAACTAAGAAAAAAGGCAGCTGGAGAAGCAACCAAAAAATATTCCGAAAATCATAAGTATCACTGTTTTAGATGTGGTACACAGAGCTTAGCTGAAATCGACGAGGGCAATGTCAAAGTTGACGTATGTGTAAATGAAAATTGCGGCGCTGTTCATTTGGATCCAGGAGAATTATCTGAAATTATTAAAGATAAAAAAGCTCTTGCAGCAGCAAAAAAAGCTTTCTTATCTGTGTTTAAAAAATAGTATTTTACAAGCAACTTGTAGTCTCTCACATTTTACATTTTTAACGCAATTGTAAAATACTGCCATGTAACACAGGTTTCATATCCAATTTAAAACCTGATGTAGCTCCAACATATCCACGCTTTTGTAGGCTCTCGAAAAGTGGTGATATCATCTTTTCAATCGAATTTACCTCGCTTTTTTTTTTGCAAGCTCAAGTGGAGTTCAACGTGCCATAAGAGTTCACCCGGGTTTAAGATTCCATGCTTTTGGCCGCTGGTTCCAGGAATCTGGCTGTTCGGAACACGTAACGCGGAATCCGCAACGAAGAGCTCACAACCTTGAACCTCTGAACCCAGAACCTTGAACCTTTGAACCCGAGCTACTGACACCTCAAACCGCTTAAAGTCTCTCCAAATATCCTAAAGTTTTCTTCCCTCCGACCGATATATTCTGTATACCGTTGCGCTCCGATTTGACACCATCGTGGGAGAGGGAATTCTGTGACAAACCGAAAAATATACCGCATTGCACTGCAAGTCGAAGCATTTCCGGGCATGCCGACAACAGCCTCCAAACTGCTTCCGCTTCTGGAAAATTCCGATTCAACAGCGTCCGAAATCGAAAGCATTTTAAAATACGATCCAGGCCTGACCGCCAATATCCTAAAACTGACCAATTTGGCCTATTTTGGCATTCCCACCCGCATCAGCTCGGTTCGACAGGCCATTGTGTTGCTGGGCTGGAAGCGTCTGCTGCAGGTCGTGATGACCATTTGCATGAGTCCGCTCATGAATAAAACAATTCCCGGATATGATCTGCCCAGAGGAGCGCTCTGGCAGCATTCGGTTGCCGTTTCGGTGGCCGCTGAAATCCTGGTCAAAGCCCTGAAAATACCGGATGCCGATGAAGTTTTCACTGCCGCGCTGTTGCATGATGTGGGCAAATTGATTCTGGGCGGGTTTGTCAAAGAAGATCTACAGCAAATAGAAAACATGGTGACCAAAGGCATTACTTTTGATGTGGCTGAGTCCATGGTACTGGGGACCAACCATGCTGAGATCGGAGGACAGATTCTGGGCAAATGGTGTTTCCCGGCAGAGCTGGTAAGCGCCGTTCAATGGCACCATGATCCTGAATCCTGCGATGAAAGCTGCAACTTAAGCGATATTGTGCATGTGGCGAACACCATGGGCATCATGACGGGCTTCGGAAAGATCGACCAGGACCTGGCCCTGGAACACTTTGGCCCGGTGGCGGATCGCCTCGGGCTGGCGCCCGAAAATCTGGAAGATATGGCCCAGCAAACAGCGACGCGGGTCAAGAGACTAATGACCTCCTGGGCTTAAATCAAGCACGTATGGGTCAAAACGGATCGATCATAAGTAATCCTGCCATTGCCATTTCACCCTGTCCCCCTTAGCTTGGCAATTTAGATCTCCGTTGGAGGCTGCCTGTGCCAGGGCAATTTCGAGTATTTTACGATCGATTTTCCGCCCGGCCATGATTTGCTTGATCAGCAATTTCAGATTTTGTTCTGCGCTCACCGGTAGACCCTTATGCGGCCAGGTTCCGTTTTCTTCGATGATATTTTTCATCATCAGCTCATATACAATGACGGTGCGTTCAAGATTTTCAAACTGGTGGGCTTCATCCGCAGATGCCGTGCCGGCCTGGATATTTTTCTGGATATGCCCCAGATACTGGTTATATTTTTCCTCCCATTTTTTGACGACTGTATCCAGCTGCCGCTGCCCTGCTTCGACGGTCTCCACAACCGCTCGATTGGCGTGGTATTTCGACCACTCGTCGGTTAGGATCCGAATCCCTAACCGTTTCGCATTTTCGCGAACCTCGGTTCCGGGAAAGGGCGCTAAAATGTGAAATCCATAAGCCAGGCCTTTGCGCTGCAATTCGGCAGCAAAGGATACGGTTTCTTCGATCGTAGCACGCGTTTCACCTGGCAGACCCAGTATAAAAGAGGCATTGGGGCTGATACCGACCCGCAGGCACATCCGCACCGCTTGCCGGATTTGTTTAAGGCTGATACCTTTTTTGATGGTTTTTAAAATCGCCGGATTGGCCGATTCCATCCCAAAACTGATGGCCGTACACCCGGCCGCCTTCATTTTTGACAGCAGTGGTTCAGATACTGTGTCGACGCGCGCAAATGCGGTCCATCTAATCTTTAAATTATGGCGTTGGATGGCTTCGCAGACCGCCAGGCAATGATCCGGGTTGGCGGTAAAAAGGTCGTCGGCGATATTGATGCGCTCAAACTGCCGTTTGGCCAGATAGGCCAGCTCGCTGGCGACCCGATCCGGGCTGTGATAGCGCACTTTGGCGCCGCCCATCTTGCGGCCCACACAGAATATACACTGATAGGGGCAACCCCGGCTGGTGGTCAGCGTCATCGGCAGGCCCAGCGCCCGGTAGCGGCCCAGGGGCAGCAGGTGCCGGGCCGGCAACGGTAAATCATCCAGGTTGGTGATAAATTTACGCTGCGGCGTGGTTGTAATATCAAAACCCGTGCGGAAGGCAATGCCGTTGACGCTCTTTAGATCCCGGGCACTTTTGACCGCGTGCATGAGGTCGACCAAGGTTTGTTCTCCTTCACCCACAACGACGACATCGAGTTCCGGGAATTCCCCGAGGGTTTCAGGCGCACAAAAGGTGACATGCGGTCCGCCCATAACGGTCAGGATTTCAGCGTCGATGGTTTTGAGATCTCTGAGCACCTGGCTGGCATGATCAAATGTCATGGTTACGGCGGTCGCGCCGGCAATCCGGGGTTTAAAGCGTCTGACCACGGCTGCCAGTTGGCTCTGCGAGTAAGACGACACGACATAATCCAGAATTTTTACGATAGCGCCGGCCTGCTCCAGAGCCGCCGCCAGATAGGCCAGTCCGAGCGGTGGCGATGGGGTCTCGGAGATAGGGTAATAAGGGTTAATCAGTAAAATACGCATGCTCGAGCGACTTCGTCCAGAGTTCAGAAATCAAAGATCTAATAGGTTTCAAATTTCAGGTATGAGTAGGTGTCAGGTGTCAGTGTTCAGGTGTCGGGGAACATAAGACTGACATCAGAAAGCAACGAAAACATGTCATCGCTATTGCAGCTGAGTTGCAATAGCTCGAAACTGACCACCGCAGGCCTGACACCTGAACACTGACACCTGACACCTTTTTTCAAAATGAGCAAAAAAAGGGGCCCGGAAAGTGTATCCAGGCCCCATTCGTTTTTAGTGTTTACCTTACCCGAACTAGAACAATCCTGTCACCTGGCCGGTTGCAGGGTCGACATCTACCCGTCTGAATGCCGGGTTGGAGCCGGTTCCGGGCATGAGGCTGATGGTGCCGGCGCAGGGACACAGAAATTTCGCACCGGAATAAATCAGCACGTCCCGCACAGGCAACGTCCAGCCTTTGGGCGCACCCTTGAGGGTCGGGTCGTGGCTCAGGCTGAGATGGGTTTTGACCATCATGGTTGTAAAGTCGGCGTACTTGGGATCGTCCTCGAGCATTTTGGCTTTGGCCGTTGCTTCCGGGGTCCAGGAAGCACCATCCGCACCGTAGACTTCCTTGGCAATCAGGTCAACGCGGTCGCGCAGTTTCATCTCCAGCGGATACAGGAATTTGAAGTCGTTTTCTTCTTCACAGGCCTCGACGACGGCATCGGCAAATTCCAGGGCCCCATCGCCGCCCAGTTCCCAGTGTTTGGACTCGGCGCAACGGGCGCCGGCCGCCTCGGCCGCCTTGCGGACAATCTTACATTCCGCATCCGTATCGGTGTAGAAACGGTTGATGCAAACCACCGGGTTGATGCCGGCCTTGCGGATGGTGTTGATGTGATGCACCATGTTCACGCAGCCTTTTTCAACCATTTCCAGGTTCTCTTTGGTGTATTCATCCGGCATGGCAATGCCCGGTGTCACTTTGGGTCCACCGCCGTGGCTTTTCAGCGCGCGGATGGTGGTGGTCAAAACCGATACGTGCGGTTTCAATCCGCTGAAGCGGGATTTGACGTTCCAGAATTTC
>CAZJHF010000249.1:0-6097 GCA_964545505.1 uncultured Desulfobacterales bacterium
GCCATAGATCTGCAAGCGGCCTCCGTGAATCTGGAGAAACTCGTCAAGGGAGTTGGAAAGAAAACCCCTCCAGCCAAGAAGTTGAAGTTGAAATTCTCAGAGCTTGAAAATGCCCTCAATCAAGCCCTGGATTCGGTGCAGAGCCTTGGTGCATCCGCTGAAGAAAATGTTTGTAAACTATCCGATGAAGAGATTGCAGCTGTCCCCGCTGAATTCGCGCACCATATCGCCAAACGCATTCGCGCTGCGGCTGAAATGGGAGATGTCACGACGTTAAATGCCATCGCAGAGGAAATTAAGACGCATTCAGATCCCTGTGTGCCCCTCAGCAAACAGATTGTGCAATTGGCGGAAGACTTTGACCTGGATGGTATTCAAAAATTAGCGGATGCATTGGATGCATGCTGAGTATACTGATTTTTAGATTTGTTAACGCAATGTGAAAAATAGCTGAATGATAGGTTACCGGCTATGAACCAATAATCCAGAGAGCCGTCAAAAGGATTTCATTTCGTTTACAAATGCATAGCAATTTTGCTGGAGAATCTAACCTTGGACATTCACAAAGAGTTGTACCGATAAAATGAGAGGCATTCCTTCTATGGTTGAAGTGGTAGATGGATTGAAAATTGACAGGCCTTCAGACAGGCCCTTCGACGGGCTCAGGGCCAATGTAAAATAATAGGCCTACGATAATTATACGCAAGCCTATTATTTTATATTGGCTGAGGGACCAGGATTCGAACCTGGGTTAACGGGGCCAGAACCCGTCGTCCTGCCGCTAGACGATCCCTCAGCGTGTTGTTATTATAAATAAATATTAGATATCCGCCAACCCGTCAAGTCAAATTTTCTAATTAAATTAGCTACTCAATTAAATTAGGTTTCAGGTGTCGGGTGTCAGGTGTCAGGGAACATAAGACTAAAGGCAGAAAACAACGACAGCATGCGAACGTTATTTCTACTGAGTAACAAAGAATCAATACTGGCCACCGAAGGCCTGACACCTGAACACTGACACCTGAAACCCTTTATTGAGGCTTTGCCTCTATAAACTGAATTGCTTTGTTTAACCTTGATATAACCTTTCCCTTGCCGATGATGGCCGCTACTTCGAATATACCGGGGCTGGCGGTTCTACCCGTCAGGGCCACCCGCACCGGCTGGGCGATTTTGCCCAGCTTGAGTCCGGTCTGATCCATGACCGTCTTAAAAACGGTTTCCAGATTTTCCTCTGAAAAAGTGTCCAGACTTTCAAATTGCGCCAATAGCAATTGCAGGGCTTCAAGGACAGCCGGTTTTAAAAATTTCTTGGCAGCCTTTTCTTCATAGTCAATGTCTTCGGCAAAATAAAACAAGGCGCTTTGCGCCATTTCGTCCAGGGTTTTGCTGCGGGCGTGCAGGGTCTCGATGACTTTGACCAGGAGTTCATTGTCCTCAACGGCGGCACCGTGGCGTTTTAAAAAGGGCTTAAGCAGTGCCACGAGCGCCTTCGCCGGTGTGGCCCGGATATGGTCGGCATTGAGCGCTAAAAGCTTTTCAGAATCGAAAACCCCGGCGGATCGTCCAATGTGTTCCAGGTCAAACACGTCTATCAACTCCTGGCGCGTAAAAAATTCCTGATCACCGTGCGACCAGCCCAAGCGTACCAGATAATTGAGCATGGCATCCGGCAGATAGCCCGTGTCGCGGTAGGCCGATACCGATACAGCCCCGTGACGCTTGCTGAACCGGCTTTTATCGGTTCCCAGCACCATGGGAACATGGCCGTAAACCGGCAAGGAGCAATCCAGTGCTCTGTAAACCAGAATTTGTTTGGGGGTGTTCATGACGTGATCATCGCCACGGATCACTGTATTGACCTGCATGGTCATATCGTCGATAACCACCGCAAAATTATAGGTGGGGATGCCGTCGCTGCGGCAGACGATAAAATCATCGAGCTCATCGTTTTGAAAGACGATGTTGCCTTTGATGACATCTTCAACCACCGTTGTTCCGCTTGGAGGTGCTTTTAGCCGTATAACAGCTTGTGGTGTTTTCGGCAGTCCTTTATTGCGGCAGGTGCCGTCATATTTGGGTTTACCGCCGCTGGCCATCGCCTTTTGCCGCATGGTCTCAATTTCATCCGGCGAACAGGTGCAATAATACGCATGACCGGAATCAATCAGGCGCTCTAAATATTGATGGTACATATCGAGTCGTTTGGTCTGATAATAGGGCCCCTCGTCCCAGTCGATACCCAGCCACTCGAGGGCCTCAAAAATGGCATCGATGGCCTGCTGGGTAGAGCGTTGGGTGTCTGTGTCTTCGATCCGCAAAATGAATCTTCCTTTCATGCGACGGGCGTAGAGCCAGTTAAAAATTGCCGTACGCGCATTGCCGACATGTAAAAAACCGGTAGGGCTGGGAGGAAAGCGGGTCACCACCAGAATATTTTTCGTTTCCATCTGCATTTTAGCTTTCACCTCTGTTTTGGGTATTTTGGGTTTCGATGAGTCAATAATTAAGTAAAGTGTGCCATCAGTATTAATCAAACGTAACTTTAACTATCTAAATTTTATATATAATTAATAATTATGGCCGGATGGGCTGCCCATTGCCTAACGTTATCATTTGACAAGTAAACGAATGCGACTTTAAAAAATGCAGGTGATGCTTTGATTGTTATTGCTTTCGGTCAAACTTGCCGGAATCGGCTTTCAGTATCACCGGGATGTTGATT
The DNA here is from genome assembly GCA_964545505.1 of uncultured Desulfobacterales bacterium. Taxonomy (GTDB): domain Bacteria; phylum Desulfobacterota; class Desulfobacteria; order Desulfobacterales; family JAHEIW01; genus JAHEIW01. The sequence goes on from CAZJHF010000249.1 coordinate 2,726, forward strand.
GCAATTTCAATTTAAATACTATAATTACAATATCTTAAGATTGAACTGCAATCCTTTTTCAGGCGGTGCATTTCAATACCATAGAAGGATGGCAAGTACAAGAAAACAAATTGCAAAAATATGACAAAAACCACTTGACAATCCGGTACAGATAAATTACTAGATGCCCACCTTTTAAACCAAGTCGAATAAATTAATATTAATATTAATTTCAGAAATTTAGGAGATTACTCATGGCGGTACCCAAACGCAAAAAATCAAAGTCAAAGCGCGACAAGCGCCGGACCCACCAGAAACTTACCGCACCGAATGTGTCGACCTGCCCGGAATGTGGTGAAGCCACTCAACCTCATCATGTCTGCCCCAATTGTGGCTATTACAAGGGCCGTAAGGTTGTTGAAACCGAAGAGGATTAGTCCTCTATTTCACCACCAAAACGTTTTATTTTCAAAAGGATAAAATTTAATGACTTCAGATAAGACACCGAATGGCAGTGATCTATACGGACTGGACCTGGAATCCAGACAAATGGTACTGGATACGGTTGCTCAGTTAAAAAAACGGCTTTTGACACCTGAAAAAATTGCTGAATTTGATCGTGAGGAGATATTTCCCGAAGACACCATTCGTGAAATGCTGAGCCCTGAAATCGGCCTTCAACTGTTAATGATACCCGAAGTGTATGGCGGTCTGGGCGGCGGTGCCCGCGACAGCTGCGCCATTACCAGAGAAATGGCTAAAATTTGCCTGGGCATTACAACCGCTTTTTTTGCCATTCAGCTGGGTGCAGATCCGATCATCGTGGGCGGAACCAAAGAACAAAAACAAAAATGGCTCGGGAAAATTGCCACCGGAGAGGCCCTGGTGGCCTATGCGGTCACCGAACCCGATGCCGGCAGTAACGTGGCTTCGATCAAAACCAAAGCCGAACCGGTAACCGATGAAAGCGGCAACATCACTGGATATAAGATTAACGGTGCCAAGCAGTTTATATCCACCGGCGGTTATGCGGAATTTATCACCCTGCTGGCCAATACCCCCGAAGGTGCCACTTTTTTTATCGTTGAAAAAGACTCCGAGGGCTACGATCGGGGCAAAGGTGAAGAAAAACACGGCATTCGTGCTTCCAACACATCACCACTGACGTTTTCAGATGTCTTCGTGCCTGTGGAAAATGTCATCGGCGGCCATACCGGGCAGGGGCTCAAACAGGCCAGCAAGGTGTTCGGGTACACCCGTTTGATGGTTGCCTCTATGGCGCTGGGTGGTGGTGAGGCCGCTCTGGATATCGTTGTTCCCTACGCCCAGGAACGCATTCAATTTAAAACACCGCTCTCAGAAAAGCAGGGTTACACCCACAAACTGGTTGTGCCGCATGCCGTTCGCCTGGCGGCCGCAGCAACTTATATTGACGAGGTGGCCACTAGACTGGATGCCGGGGAACAGGGCCTTGAAGTCGAAGGCTCCATCGCCAAGCTGTTTGCTACCGAATCTGCCAACAAAGCTGCCGATGATGCCATGCAGGCTCTGGGTGGATATGGCTATATCAATGAATACGGCGTCGAAAAAATCAAACGCGATGTCAAAATAACCTGTATATATGAGGGGACCAGCGAAATTCAGCAGAACATTATCAGCACGTTTCGCTGGAAGGTAACCCGCAAATCCAAAGGCGACTTTTACAGTGGCATTGCCGACGAAATGGATAAGCTCGAATCCCGGTGCAACGCGGCAGGCTGCCGCCACATTAGCCTGGCGGCCCGGGCGCTGAACAAAGCCATTTTTTTGGTCAATGACAATCGGTTGACGCGTGAGCAAACCGTTATGTTTGCACTGGCGGATATGATGATGCATGTCGAAGTCGCTGCCAGCTTTGCGCGGCAGGCTGTGGTTTTTACCGCTGAAAATAGTCCCCAAGCCGAAAAAACATGCGTTTTTTCGCGTGTTTTTGCCAACGAAATTGCGCAGGTGGCCGCCAGCAATATATTGAAAATTTTGTATGGTTCCGGCGTTTTTGATGTCGAGCAGAGTGGGGCCTTTTTATCAGAAATTTCGCACGCCAAACTGGCACAGAGCTATCAGAACATCATTGCCGACATGAACCGTGCAACGGATATTATTTTTGACCGTTAAGCGTTACCCCAGTTGAGTGTTATCTGTTATTCGTTAAAATGGAATGATCTCTAATTTTATATCAAACGTGTTATGGGGATCTAAGATCAGGTTGCCATCGAATTCTAATAACGATTACCCCATAACCATTAACGCTAATTGAGCGTTTATCGCTCAATTAGGATCTTGGCGGGGCTTAAAGGAGGCAATTTTGCGATTCGAAAACAAGGTGGTCATGGTAACCGGGGGGGCGGCTGGAATCGGACTGGTGACGGCGGAAAACTTTGCCAGAGAAGGCGCCCGGGTTGCGATTTGCGATGTCAACACCGAAGCAGGTGAAGCCGCCGCCAAGGCACTGGGCCCTGAAGCTTCTTTCGCGCAGGTAGACGTTGCCAATAGCACATCCGTGTCCGAATGGGTGGCAGCAGTTTTAGACCAATACGGGCAAATTGACGTGCTGGTCAACAATGCCGGTATCACCCGCGACGGTTTGATTATGCGCATGAAAGAGGAAGACTGGGACGTGGTGATCAGCGTCAATTTGAAAAGTGCCTTTAACTGTATCAAGTCGATCGCCAAAGTTATGGTTCGGCAGAAAGCGGGTCGCATCATCAACCTGGCTTCGGTCGTTGGCGTAATGGGCAATCCCGGCCAGGCCAACTATGTCGCCTCCAAAGCCGGCATGATCGGTCTGACCAAAACCGTTGCCAAAGAGCTTGGTTCAAGGGGCATTACGGTCAACGCCGTGGCGCCGGGTTTTATCGAAACTGATATGACAGCCGTTCTACCGGAAAAAGCCCGCGAGGCGATGCTCAGTATCATCCCTTTGCAAAGAGCCGGCACACCCCAGGATGTGGCCGAGGCCATCACGTTTTTGGCATCCGATAACGCGGCGTATATAACCGGGCAGGTGATACATGTCACCGGCGGAATGTACATGTAAACTGGCTTTAAAAAGGCCATCTTTTAACCGAATACAGCGTTACGGGAAGGAGAAAACCGCTAACGTACCGAGTGTACGCGGCACGATTTTCTCCTCCCCGCGCCTTGTCTTCGGCTAAAACCTCGCCGTTTTAAAGCCAGTTACATAGCTATTCTGAGATCGATTCATGTTAATTAAAGCCAGTTACATAGCTATTTTGAGATCGATTCAAACAGGTTAAAGCCAGTTCACAACAGAATTTAGTATTTTAATAACGTGCAAGCTTTCAATAAGAACTATTGATGACCGGGTTGACCGGGTAAGGAGGAAAATCAGAT
>CAZJHF010000250.1:0-2806 GCA_964545505.1 uncultured Desulfobacterales bacterium
AACGATAGCCTGTTCCAGTTCGGCGAAGTTAAGCTGATCGGCATGACGGATGACAGGAACCACCAGTCCCTTTCCCGACCCGATGGCAACGCCGATATGATAATAATGATGGTAGACGATGTCCTTATCATCGATAAAGGCATTGACCTGCGGAAGTTCCTTTAAGGCTTCCACGCAGGCCTTGATAAAAAAGGACATCATGCCCAGCGAGATGCCGTATTTTTCCTTAAAGCTATCTTTAAACTGAGCCCGCAGAGCCTGTACGCGGGTCATGTCGATATCGTTAAAGGTGGTCAGCATGGCGGTGTTTTGCTTGGCATTGAGCAGATGAGAGGCGATGCGCTGACGGATCGGGCTCATCGGTTTGCGCGTGATGCGTTCTTCGCCGGGCTGTATTTTTTCGGCTGCCAGCTGCGATGGGGGTTCAACGGGTTTTTTAAGCGAGTCATCGACAGGTTCCGGTGCCGGTGGTGCTGTCGGTTTCTGCAGCCCTTCCAGAAATAAAATAACATCTCCTTTGGTGATGCGCCCCGCCGGGCCGGTGGCGGTAATTTGTGATGGATCCAGGTTTTTTTCAGCAATCAGCCGGCGCACAGAAGGCGCCAGGCCATCTGAACCGAACGAAGGTCTTTCCGGAGTGGGTGCCGGTTGCGGTGGCGGCGGTTCCGGGGCCTTTGGTGCGGGAGCTTCCGCTGCCGGTCTTTGCGATTCTTGGGGCGGTGTGGCTGGTGGTGGTGTTTCTTCTATTTCAGGTGCTTCCGGAGTCGGGGGCGGTTCCGCGGGTTTAGGCGCAGCCGCAGCATCAATGCTGCCAACCACAGTTCCGATGGCAACCGTTTCGCCTTCCTGAACCTTGATGGCGAGTACACCCGCGGCCTCGGAGACAACCTCTAACGTGACTTTATCGGTTTCAATGACAAAAAGCGGCTCGTCTTTTTGAACCGTATCACCGTCGCTTTTGAACCACTGGGCGAGGAGTGCTTCCGTTACGGATTCGCCCACACTCGGCACTTTTATCTCAACAATCATATTTGCCTCTTTTTCATTAATTACAATCTATCAGCTGAACTTTAATTCGTTACATCGTCATTAGCTTCTGGCTACTGGCTGTCTATCAGGTGTCGGCAAACACATGACAACGGACAGAAAGCAGCCGACCTTTTGTCCTCTGTATCTTCCTGACACCTGAAACCTATATGAGGCCGGAAGCCAGCAGCAAATTTACCCCGCGGCGGCTTTGCCTTTGCGAATTGCAGGCGGTCTCAAAGCCTGCGCGATGATCGCCTGCTGTTCCAATCTGCCCAAACCGGGAAATCCGGTTGCCGGGCTGGGAGATGCTTTTCGGCCGATATAAGCGAACGGCTTGCCCGCAACTGCCTTTAAGCGCGGCTGTGCAAACTGCCACGCGCCCATGTTTTGCGGTTCCTCCTGGACCCAGAACCATTTTTTAGCCTGAGCATATTTTTCAAAAACCTTTTTTAGCTGTGATTCCGGAAATGGATAGAATTGCTCGAGGCGGACAATCGCAATCCCGGATTTTTTTAATTCGTTGCGGTTTTGAAACAGTTCGTAAAAGATCTTCCCGCTGCATACCAAAACAGTTGTCGCCTGTTTGGAGCCGTCAGGATCGTCCAGAACGGGCTGAAAATGACCCGCAGATAGGGCATCAATTTTTGAAACCGCCAGAGGGTGGCGCAACAGGCTTTTGGGCGTCATGATAATCAAGGGCTTGCGAAAGCGCACTTTAACCTGGCAGCGCAGCAGATGAAAATACTGAGCCGGTGTGGTCGGGTTGCTCACCTGGATGTTGTCATCGGCGCACAGCTGTAGAAATCGCTCAAGTCGGGCACTGGAATGTTCAGGCCCCATGTACTCATAACCATGGGGCAGCAGCAAAATCAGACCGCTGAGACGCTGCCACTTGGTTTCCCCGCTGGCAATAAACAGATCAATCACCGCCTGGGCATTATTGACGAAATCGCCGAACTGGGCTTCCCAGAGGACCAGGCTGTCAGGCCGTGCCAGTGAATAGCCGTATTCAAAGCCAAGAACGCCGGCTTCAGATAACAGGCTGTTATAAACATCAAACCGGGCCTGATCGGCATCGATTGTATTTAAGGGGACGTATCGTTTTTCATTCTGGATGTCGACCAGTACACTGTGGCGCTGGCTGAACGTACCGCGGCTGCTATCCTGGCCGCTGAGGCGGACCGCAAAACCTTCTTTCAGCAGGGATGCAAAGGCCAGCGCTTCGGCGTTGGCCCAGTCAATTCCATTACCACTTTCGACGGCATCCAAACGTTTTTTTAATAAGCGTTGCAATTTGGGATTAATGGCAAAATCGCTTGTCACTGTATTTAATTGTCTGGCCAGCGAAGTCAGGACATCTCTGGCAACGCCCGTTGCTACCGGATCGTGGGTGTAAGTTGCACGAATGTCTTGCCACTCTTCATAGAAGCTGGACTCGGGAAACGGGCATTCACTGCCATGAACACTCGTATAGGCCTGCTCCAATTCAGTATTGATGTCTGCTGTAATCTTATCGAATTCGTCCTGGCGAACAATACCTTCGGATATCAATCGATCTGCGTAAAGCTGATGCAACGAGGGTCTCTGACGGATGCGGTCATACATTTGAGGTTGTGTAAAATAGGGTTCGTCGCCTTCATTATGCCCGTAGCGCCGGTAGCAGACCAGATCGATCACGACGTCCTTGCTAAACTCCCGGCGGTAGTCGGCCGCCAGCTGGACAACATGCACAACGGCCTCCGGGTTTTCGCCATGCACATGAAAAACGGGTACCATC
>CAZJHF010000250.1:2906-6089 GCA_964545505.1 uncultured Desulfobacterales bacterium
AACATGCACAACGGCCTCCGGGTTTTCGCCATGCACATGAAAAACGGGTACCATCAGCATCTTGGCAATATCGGTGGAGTATCGGGTGGAGCGCGCATGTTCAGGCAGGGTTGTGTAACCGATTTGGTTGTTGATAACGATATGAATCGTACCGCCGGTTTTATATCCATCCAGCTGCGACATATTCAGTGTTTCAGCCACAATACCCTGCCCGGCGAAAGCAGCGTCACCATGGATTAAAAGCGGCAGGACCCGGGCACCGCCATTATCTCCGATGAGATCCTGCCGGGCGCGGGTAAACCCCTCCACCACCGGGTCAACCGCTTCGAGATGACTCGGGTTGTTCATTAAATACATGCGCAGCGTTTGATTATTGCTGGTTTTGAGGTCGGCTAAATAGCCGTTGTGGTATTTTACATCACCGGCACCGACGACCTCCTCGGGATTGTAACAGTTTTCAAATTCGCTGAATATATCTTCATAAGGCCGCTGAAGAATGTTGGCCTGAACATTCAGGCGGCCGCGGTGCGCCATTCCTAAAATGATTTCGCTGCATCCGGATTCGGCCAGATGTTGAATTAAAAAATCCAGGGCCGCGATCAGGGCATCGCCCCCTTCCAGGGAAAAACGGGTGACACCGATGTATTTTTTATTTAAAAATTGTTCGAAAAGAGCCGCCCTGACAAGGCCGTTTAATATACGGCTTCTGGCAGCCGTTTCTAATGCGGGTCGGTTTCGCATCGGCTCCATGCGGTTCAGCAGCCAGCGGCGTTCGGCCGGATCCTGCAGGTGCATAAATTCCACGCCGACCGAGCGGCAGTAGGTCTCTTTAAGCGCCTGAATGATCTCTTTTAGCGGGGCGTGCCCGTCGGTAGCAAAGCGGCGCGTAAAAAATTCGTGGTCCAGATCTTGTGTGGTTAATTTAAACGCCTGCAATGATAGCAGGGGATGCTCGGTGGGGCATGCTGCCAGCGGATCCAGGCAGGCCAGCAGATGCCCGAGATCCCGGTATCGATAAATAAGCGATTCAACCCGGGACTGGCTTAGCAGCTGTTCTTCATCAAAGCCATCAACCGCTTCAGGTGCACCGGATGCCGCCAACTCAAAACCTTCGAAGAAAAAGCGCCAGTCCTTGGAAACACTGGTCGGATCGGCTTTCCACCGTTTGTATTGCGCCTCGATGAATTCGGCATTCCAGGCAGCTGATAGATCCATGGTCGCATTACTTTCTTTTTTCGTGAACCCCTACATTTATTTTTGACGGGAAGATGATATGCGCTTTTAACTGAAAGGGTTTCAAAGACTAAAATTAATCCTAATTTGAGTGATTGTCGAGGTCGAAGATCCGCACCTGTTTGCAATAAATCGATCATATGGAAAAGACATTTGAGTGTCAATTCCTATTTGATTTGTAAGCGGGCATGCATATACTATAGAAATCTTAGCGCCAAAATGCTACGCTAGAGATATTCAGGCCTCAATTCATTTGCCGCTTTGAACCAGACCGCGATCGAGTAAACCCTTTTGTTCAGTTTTATCAGGTTTAATACGGATATCATATGTAGGAATTCAAATGTTCTTAAGGAGCTGTTTTGTGCGAGACTGAACGCAGCGGGATGCAGTTGCCACTTTGTTAGACACTTACTGATCGGTCTTTCGCGAGGAATCTTATATGGCTAAATTCTCAATCGCAACATCAGAATCTAAATACCGTGACGCGGTGCTTGAATTGGTGCGAACGCTGGCTGCGATTACTGAGGAAATGGAGCCGTTGCTGAAAAGACACTCCCAGCGGGTGGCCAACAATTGCGCTAATTTTTGTGAAGAGTTTAAGCTTCTGCCGGATGATGACGTTTTTAACCTATACATTGCCGGGTTGTTGCATGATTTCGGTTTGATCTTTTTCCCGGAAACTCTTCTAAAAGATGATGAGAGTCGCAGCGCTGATGAAAAAATCCAGATGCGAAAACATCCGGTCATTGCCGAAAAAATTCTCTCCAATCTGAGCCTTTTAAAGGAGACCTTACCGCTGATTCGTCACCATCATGAAGCTGTTGACGGCAGCGGATATCCTGATGCTTTAGCCGGTGATGAAATTCCGCTGGGTGCACGTGTACTTTTTTTCTTCAATGAGATTGATACCTTGATTTTTCCGTTTTCCAAGACCGCCGTTCTAAGTGCCGAAGAGGCGATTGCCGAAATTAAAAAGGGTGCGGACAAACAGTTTGACGGCAACCTGGTGGATCAATTTGTTGAGTTTGTTGAATCCAATTCCGGTGAATCGGAAGATTTTCTTCTAAAAAAAGAAAACGCTTCCATCAAGGATATTTTCACCAAGATCATTCAAGATTTTTCAGCCGGGAAAATTACACCCCCGGTGATGCCACAGGTCGTACGCGACATTCAAGCAGTCATAAAACGGACAAGCTCAACGGCCGATGATGTTGCCGCCGTGATTGAGAGAGATCCCGTCATATCATTGCGGTTGATATCGGTTGCCAACAGTCCGGTTTATCGCGGAATTCAGGAAATCACCAACGTCAGAGAGGCGATTCCACGGATGGGTTTAAAGGAAATCCTCAATATTGTTATCGCGATTTCCAACAAAAGTCTTTATGAAACCGATCGGGCTCAGTTCCGAATTATGATGGATAAACTCTGGGTGCATTCACTGGCCAGTGCGTATGGCTCCAAGCTCATCGCTGAACATTTAAAGCTCCAGGATTCGGAAAAATTCTTCCTGATGGGTCTGGTACATGATATCGGCAAGAGTTTGCTTTTGAAGGCGTTTACGGGAATATCCGAAATAAAAAATATTAATTTCGACGTCATTCAGACAAATATTCAACAGGGTCATCTGAGTATCGGCGGCGTATTGCTGCGGCGCTGGGGGTTTGATGATCTTTTTATTAAAGTCATCACCATGCATGAAGGCCATGAACTGACCGCGGAAACCGAAAAGGAGATCCTGGTTATCCATCTGGTCAACATGCTGACCCGTACAATCGGTTACAGCCTTTTTGAGGATGACGTGGATTTCAACGAGCTGGATTCGGCCAAATTTTTGGAAATTGACCTGGATACGCTAAGCGGAATTGGAGATGAAATAAAGAATATTATACAGGATGTGGCCCATTTATTCTAGAAGCTATCTCAAAAATGCATCAAGGCAAGTGCGCTAAA
>CAZJHF010000251.1:0-6005 GCA_964545505.1 uncultured Desulfobacterales bacterium
TACCCGCCCGTCCGATGATAACCGCCAGCTCAACCTCCCAATCGATTTGATCGCAACTTTGGGGCAGCAGAATCGGGTCGAACGGCCCGGTAAGGGCGTTGGGCGTTTTGGCAAACAACAGCGGCTTTTGAGGCTTTTCAAAACCGCTTTCTTCTCTGTGATCAAGATAATTCAAGCCCAGGCAGATAATCTTCGAAGGCCTGTTTAGCGGGCACCCCAGGCGAACATCCAGCGTTTGACCCGCATCATTTACCGTTTCGATACGCTGCAGCCAGCCCTCTGTAAAGAAGCGTTCACCGATATCCGGTATCTCGGGGAAAATGGCGCGCAGGTCGACGATTTTGCCGGCCTGCCACAGACCCGGTTTTTCCCGGCCGGCGGCGCCGAAGCGAATCAGTCGCATGAGTCATCTTCCCGGCGCTTCAAGCCATCCTGGTAGCTGTTTTTGCCGTACCAGTTAATCTGTCTGCAGATGCCGCGAATAATACTGACCTCTTTGGCCCGCAATCTCATGCGGGTGCCGAATTGGCGCAGGTTGTTCATAAAATAATCGGGATTGTCCGGCTGAATATAGCTGATTTTGACCAGCACATCTTTCAATTGAGCATACATCCCATCCAGTTCCTGCCGGTTGGCCAGTCGCGGCACAAACGGTTTATTTGCGGTGGATCTGTCTCGCCGCAGCTCATAGCAGATGATCATCACGGCCTGGGCCAGATTCAATGAAGAAAATTCAACCGTCGGTATATTGACCAGTCGATGGCACAGACGCAAATCTTCATTGGTCAACCCGCGATCTTCGGGGCCAAACACAAGCCCGACCCGATTGTTTGCGGTGATGGGTGCAAGTTCGGGGGCCAGCCTGTCTGCCGGGATCACAGACTGACGTTGTCCGCCCAGGCGCGCGGTTGTCCCCACAACAAAGCTTAACGGCTCAAGTGCGGTCTGCAAATCCTCATAAACTTGCATCTGTTCAACCACTTCGCTGGCTGCATGGGTGGCCATTTTCAAAACTCGCGTCAGATCGCAGTTTTGCGGATCGACTACCAGCAGTTGATCGAAGCCCATGTTGCACATCGCCCGGGCGGCAGCACCGATATTTTCCGGGTAACGCGGCCGGCATAAGATCACAGAAACATTCTTTGAATTGATGGCGGCAGGCATCAGCTGACAATTTCAAGGTTGTTGAAAAAATAGCCCATCTCAAAGGCAGCGGTTTCGGGGGCATCGGATCCATGCACCACGTTTTTTTCGATATCAGTGGCAAAGTCTTTACGAATCGTCCCTTCAGCCGCTTCTTTGTAATTGGTGGCACCCATCAGTTGACGGTAGCGGGCGATGATATCTTCACCCTCCAGCACCATTACCACGGCCGGCCCGGAGCTCATAAAATCCGTCAGGCTTTCAAAAAAGGGCTTGCCCTGGTGCACGGCATAAAAGCCTTCAGCCTGCTTTTTCGATAAATGTATCATTTTCATCGCGATAATCTTAAAATCTTGGCCCTCCAGGCGCTTTATCACCTCCCCGATGATACCGCGCGCAACGCCGTCCGGTTTTATAATCGATAGTGTTCTTTCCATAATGTTCGTTAATACTCCTTTCATTATTGAATTAAAATCTATTATAAAAATAGTAGCTCACGTTCCCCGCATGAATGCGGTATTTCACATCTGATCTTAAAAAATAGCGGTGTTCAAGAAAGCAAGGCGAAAACCAATTCAAAAGTGTAGCATATTATTCGTGGCTAAAAGCCACTCCCACCTTGTTGGATCATCATATTGAGTTTTTTGTATTCACTGCCAAGACCCATGTGGGAGCGGCATCTTGCCGCGATATTCGAGCATTCTGAATCAATTTTATGCACACATTAGTGTTTTAAATTAGATGTGTAATCCATTTATCCTGGACAACGCAGCTATTCGGCGTGAGATGCATTTTTATAATAGATTTTGGTTGAGGGTGCCATAACAAACGCCCTCCCCCAAGTCAACGGGCTTTTAATGCGGTTGACAAGCAAAACAGCGTTCTCTATTATTTAGATGAACAATATCAAACAGTAGCCCAAGGTTGCCATAAATTTCGCTATCGTGGAGTACTGGAGTAGCGGAGTTTTGGAGTGTTGTAAATAGATACCCGGTTCAAAACCATAACTCCAAGACTCCAACACTCCGAGATTAAAAGTCCCCGTTGTCTGCCCTACCTTTGGATTGCAGGCCTGTTAAAAGACAACTTGATGCATGCAATAATAATTTGAGGAACTGCCATGCCCATCTATGAATTTTATTGTGATCGCTGCAATACCATTTTTAATTTCTTTTCAAAAACGGTTAATACCCGCAAAAAACCTAAGTGCCCCAGATGCAAGACCACAACGCTTTCGCGGCAGATGTCGGCTTTTGCCTTTACCGGCAACGCTAAAGAGGACGGTGACGCTGATGACATGCCGTTTGATGAAAATAAAATGGAAAAAGCCATGCAAATGCTGGCCGGCGAGGCAGACAATATCAATGAAGACGATCCGCGTCAGGCCGCCAACCTCATGCGCAAGCTTTCAGATATGACCGGGCTCGAACTGGGAGACGGTATGAATGAAGCCTTAAAGCGCATGGAAGCCGGTGAAGACCCGGATTCGATCGAGGCCGAAATGGGTGACGCATTAGAGGCTGAGGATCCTTTTCAGTTGCCGGACAAAAAACCGGGTGCACCAAAGGTTAAACGCCCCGCACCTGAGCGCGACGAAAAACTCTACGACCTCTGATTTTCGGATTCTAAATGCAGATTTTTTCGCAATATCTGTGTCAATCTGCAGGATTGTATTGTGCGGCGTACTTATAGTACGCCTCCGCCCAATCCTTTGATTTCCTTGATCTTGCAAAAAAATCTGCATTTAGAATCCAAAAATATCAATATATTTAAAAAACTGTCATTGACGCCTTTCAAGCTAACATAAAAGCCTCAAGGGAGGTTGTAATGAAAAAAGAAACCCTTGCTAAAATAGAAATTCGGCAGGGTGATATTACCCGGCTGGATGTGGACGCCATCGTCAATGCGGCCAATACAAAGTTACTGGGGGGTGGGGGCGTTGACGGCGCGATTCATCGCGCCGCCGGCCCGCAACTATTGGAAAAGTGCCGCACCATTGGCGGTTGCCCTACCGGCGAAGCCCGTATAACGGGTGGGTACAACCTGCCGGCGCGTCATGTCATTCATACCGTTGGCCCGGTGTACAGCGGCAAACCACAGGATAGCCGACTGCTGACCGGCTGCTATCTCAACAGTTTAACCCTGGCTGTTGAAAACAACCTCAAGTCCATTGCGTTTCCGGCCATAAGCTGCGGGGTATACGGTTATCCGATCAAAGAGGCCTGTAAAATTGCAATGGACACCAGCATCGACTTTTTAAGCCGCCATCCATCATTGGCAAACATCATTTTTATCCAGTTTTCGGAAACGGATTTAGAGGTGTATAAAGCTTATCTTAATTCAATCGCTTAGGTTTTATAGTGGTTGTCAAAAAAACGTTCCAATTGCGGAACGTTTTTTTGCTACAACACTTATGCCGCCATTCTTTTTTCGGAACATTAATATGACAAGCGGTATAAATTGTCATTTCTCTGAATTTTATTTCATATATCTTTGACCACGAAAACACGAAATTTTATTCATTTCCTTTTCGTGTTTTCGTCTTTTCGTGCTTTCGTGATTTATTAATCCTTATCGGTTAAGCGTATCGCCTCTTTAAGGCGTTCATTTTAAATTTGACAAATTGCAGTGCCATTATTAAAATTAAAGCTATACAGCGAAATCGAGCAGAATACGCGCGTTAAGCTGATAATTCGCAAGGAGGGTTGAAACGTTATGGTTGAAGTAACCGAGGAAGCGGCTAAACAAATTCAGGATTATTTTAAAGACAAAGAGGTGACACCGATTCGCATTTTTTTAAATGCCGGCGGCTGAGGTGGGCCTTCGCTGGCCATGGCTCTGGATGAGCCCAAAGACAACGATGAGGTATTTGATGTAAACGGTTTCAAGTTTATCATGGAAAAGGAATTTTACAATAAAGCACAACCCGTGAAAGTCGATTTTCTGGGATACGGATTTAAAATCGATTCCAATATTGAATTTGATGCCAGTAATTCCGCCTGCGGAAGCTGCAGCACCTCCGGCGGTTGTGGCGAGTAATAAAACCGATTCAAAATTCAAAAAGGCGACACTCAAAAGTGTCGCCTTTTTTCATGTTTACCTGTTTGCACTTAATATCCAACAATACGCACCAGGGGGTCAGGGAGAAGCATTCGCAAATCTGAAGATCTTAAATCCAGTTATGTAAATAATTCTGCTATGCAGAATCCAGTTATACGTTAATGTTTATTCGTTATGGGTGGGAAACATGATAAGCGATAGAGCCAAAGAAATAATCAAATATCATGAGGCCACCAAGCACCACTTCGAGCGCTATGCCCGGTCGCTGGGGCATATGGACTGGAGCAACCAGCCGAACCCGTTTCGCACCTACAAAGACACCCCGCTTTTAAAACTGCCCCTGTTAAAAACAGACCCGCCGGCATCACATACGGGGCTGTACGAACGGCAGGAGAATGCACTGCAACCGTTTGAAATAGAAACCATTGCCGGATTTTTGGAACTGTCTCTGGGGTTATCGGCCTGGAAGGCGGCGGGCAGCTCCCGATGGTCGTTAAGAATCAATCCTTCCAGTGGAAATCTTCACCCGACCGAAGCGCATTTGATTTTGCCGGCGCTGGATGAAGAACCGGGTGGTATCCATCATTACAATGCGCTTGTGCATGCACTTGAACGCCGGGCAGATCTTCCAGCCGAACTCTGGCAAAGCCTCGTCTCCCACTTTGGGAGCGATGGATTTTTGATTGCAATGACCAGCATATTCTGGCGCGAATCCTGGAAGTACGGCGAACGCGCATTTCGCTATTGTAATCACGATGCCGGTCATGCCTTGGCCTGCCTGAGTTTTGCAGCCAACCTCTTTGGCTGGCAATGTGTTTTTCTTAACGAATTGTCCGATGAAGAACTCGAGGCCATTCTGGGTTTCGATCAGGTCCATTTCCGTAAACTGGAAGAAGAACACCCCGATTGCCTTTGTTTTATTTTTCCTTCCGGACCGGTTGACATCCCCAGGGGCTTGCCGGCGGATATAATTTCGGATCTAGCCAATTTAACGTTCAAAGGTGAAGCGGACATTTTGAGCCAGAAATGCGTCGATTGGGAAATCATTTACCACACCGCGCGCCTGGCAAAAAAACCGCCAACGGGAAAAACCCGCATTGAATTGGAACGTCGCAACTGGCTTACAGATGTGACCGGCCCGTTATCTGCAACCGATATCATTCGTCAACGCAGAAGTGCCGTTGCTTTCGATAGTAGCGGTTTTATTCACAAAAACCATTTTTTAAGCATTCTGGATAAAACCTTGCCGCGCCTGAATATGGCACCGTTTGACGTCGAATTAACCGAACCGTTAACGCACTTGCTGCTGTTCGTTCATAACGTAGCGGACCTGGCACCGGGCCTGTATTTCTTTTTGCGCCGCAATGCCGATTTTAACGAAATAAAAGCGCTTTGCCGTTCCGATTTTCAATGGGCGCCGGTTGAAAAAGATTTCCCGCTCTACCGTCTGGCCGAGGGAAACTACCGCCAGCAGGCGATGATGGTAAGCTGTCATCAGGATATCGCCGGATCGAGTGCCTTTTCACTGGGTATGATCGCAAAGTTCAAAAAGATTATAACCGCCGAACCGTATCGTTATCGGCATCTTTTCTGGGAAACCGGCATGATCGGTCAGGTGCTGTACCTGGAGGCAGAAGCGCTCGGCGTCAGGGGTACGGGCATCGGCTGCTTTTTTGATGATGCGGTCCATGAAATTTTGGGCTTCAGTGACAACCGCTATCAAAGCCTTTATCATTTTACGATCGGTCAATCCATTGAAGACCAGCGATTGATAACCTATCCACCATACAATCACCTCAAAA
>CAZJHF010000252.1:0-5981 GCA_964545505.1 uncultured Desulfobacterales bacterium
TACGCTACGGGGATTGTTTCCATCAAGCCCTCTAAGTCAATGACTGTCGGTCTTACCGGATGGGTCCAACCACGAAGGCACAAAGTTCACGAAGACTATCATAAGAAAAGTGCGTCATTCTTTGTGTCCTTCGTGTTCTTCGTGGTTAAATTCAAGGTTGATTGCAGCATGCGCGCTTAAGATTTAACAAGGAGTTTATGAAGTTGGATTCGTCGAATCAATTACGAATGATGGTGTATGCATCTTTATTTTCGGCTTTAACCGCGGTGGGTGCTTTTTTAGCGATTCCCATCGGACCGGTTCCCATCGTGCTGCAAAATATGTTTGTTTATTTGGCTGGCCTGTTGCTGGGCAGTCGTTGGGGGCTGGCAAGCGTAGGGGTGTATCTTTTGGCGGGTGCTGTTGGGTTGCCGGTTTTTTCCGGCGGACTCGGTGGCATCGGTCGTTTAGTCGGACCGACCGGTGGTTATCTGATTGGGTACCTGCCGACGGTTTTTATCATCGGCAAAATTGCGCAAAACACCCGTCCGCGCTGGATGACCGATGTTTTGGCCATGATTTGCGGAACGCTGGTACTATACGCCTGTGGCGTATCATGGTTGAAAATGGTCTCAGGCATGCCATTGGCAAAAACGCTGGTGCTGGGCATGTATCCTTTTCTGATTGGCGATGCCTTAAAAATAGGAGCTGCCGCTGCCATTGCCAGAGCCCTGCGGCCGGTCGTAGGAATTCCGGTTAAATTTTGACTATAAGGCGAGCCTGTCATCTGTGAATGGCGATATGAATTTAAAAAGATCTTTTTATCACGAAAGCACGAAAGCACGAAATAACGAAAACGCGAAAATCAATAAAAGATAAACTTTAGTGCTTTGGTGATTGCAGTTTAAGATCTTGTATCTATAAGGCGAAGATTTCATTTACAGTATGAAATAAAATGGAATAGAAAAATGGACATCATTGAAATTGAAAAACTTGAACACCGTTTTTCAAACGGTACCCTGGGGCTTAATCAGGTTAACCTGAAGATTAAAGCCGGTGCTTTTGTAGTGATCGCCGGACCCAACGGCTCCGGTAAAACGACTCTCATCCGGCACTTAAACGGGCTGCTGCGGCCGACGGTCGGGAACGTTAAAGTGGACGGGATTTCGGTGCAAAAGGATCTGATACGCGCAAGACGCATGGTGGGCATGATGTTCCAGGATGCCGACAGCCAAATCGTCGGTGAAACGGTGTGGGCTGATGTGGCTTTTGGGCCTGAAAACCTGCGGCTGGATCATGATCAAATCAGTGCGCGTGTGTCCGCTGCGCTGGCGGTCGTCGGTCTGGAAGGTTTTGCCGATCAGCGGCCCCATTTGCTATCCGGTGGTGAAAAACGGCGATTGGCCATCGCGGGTATTCTGGCAATGGAACCCAAAGTGATCGTTTGCGATGAACCCTTTACCAGTTTGGACTATCCGGGTGTCAAGCAGGTTCTCAAACAGATTCTGGCTTTGCATCAAGCGGGTCACACCATTTTAGTCATTACCCACGATCTTGAAAAGGTCCTGGCCCACGCCGATCGTTTAGTGATTTTGCAGAAAGGTAAAATTGTAAGAGATGGGATACCTGCTGAAATTGTCGGCGACATTGAAACCTATGGTGTCAGGGCGCCTTGCGCTTCTCATCTGGGCATGGAGGTTGGTTCATGGCTGAACTGACAACCTTTAGCTTCCAATCCGGAACCTCAGTGCTGCATCAACTGGACGTGCGTTTCAAGATTCTGTTTTTGATCCTGATCAGTCTCGTCAGTTTGAGTGTCGGATTCATCGGACTGGGTATTCTCACTGCACTGTTGACGGCTCTGAGCGTTCATTCGCGCCTACCGGTCCGTTCCGGTCTAAAGGAGGCTCGTTTTTTTCTTATATTACTTCTGCTAATTTTAATGGTCCGCATGTTCACCACTCCCGGGACGATCTGGGTCGAATTTGGACCTCTATCGATTACCAGACCTGGGCTTTTTGCGGGTTTAAGCATTTGCTGGCGACTGGTGATTGTTGCCATGCTGGGTTTTCTTTTTATTTTGACAACCCGCTCTTCACAGATCAAGGCGGCAGTGCAATGGTTTCTCAAGCCCTTTGGATTTATACCGACCCAACAGATTGCCACCATGATGGGATTGACTGTACGATTTATTCCCGTCATTCTTAACCAGGCCAAAGAAACCACTATAGCCCAGCGGGCCCGTTGCCTGGAAAACAGGAAAAATCCGCTATATCGTATGGTACGACTGGGAACACCCCTGATTCGCAGAACCTTCGAGCAGGCAGACCGGTTAACTGTTGCCATGGAGGCCCGCTGCTATTCTGAAGACCGCACAGATCCCATCTTATGTGCCACCCGAAAAGACTGGGTTGCCCTTTTCATCCTGCTCCTCATTGGCGGATGGGTTCTATACATCTAAGATCTGCTCCAAGCGACTATCGGGGCCCTCATGATCGGATCTCACCTTTGATCATATCTGTCGGTTCCGCTGATCTGTCACTTGAACAACCCTTTGATATTATTTTTATTTAATGAAATGCAATCGGAGAAAACGGCATTTGATTTTAGGGTAAACGGTTTGACAAACGGAGCCAAACGAGCACATAATTGACACGTGTGGAACACTATAGTAAGGCCTAAGCCGCAGAATTATTCCTAAATCCCAAATTTCAATACACGAATATTAAATAAATTGGGTCACTGTACACTTGAGATTTGGGATTTATTTTAGCCTTCGACATGAGCTCATGTCGAAGGCCGGGCCGAGTCGTAACCGGGTGCTTGGATCTCGTTATATTTGTTTTTAACCAATTGGGATTCAATTGACTTTCTAATCCTTACGGATGGGGGTAATTTTTGAAAATCATCATTGTCGGAGCAGGGCAGGTCGGGTTTCATATTGCCAGTCATCTGGCGCTGGAAAACAAGGATGTGGTCGTGCTCGATAAAAACCCGGATGCGATTCGGCGGGTCTCAGACAATCTTGATGTTCAGGCTGTCATCGGCTCCGGCAGCAGTCCGCTTGTCCTGGAGGAAGCTGGCATCCAGGATGCCGAAGTCATACTGGCGGTAACCAATAGCGATGAAACCAATCTGGTGGCCTGCCTGGTGGCGAATATGATTTCACCTTCAACCAAAAAACTGGCTCGCATCCGCAATGCCGATTTTGACGATTATCACGAAAATTTTCGCGAGGTGGCGCCGCATATTGATACCATTATCAACCCGGACATTGAGGTCGTAAACACCATCCATCGCATGATGAGCGTGCCGGGGGCAGTGGATATCGGTGAATTTGCCGACGGTCGTCTTAAATTTGTGGGTGTGAACCTGGAAGACGATTCCCAGCTGGCCGGCGCACGGCTTGCGGACCTCCCGCAGATCGTTGACAAGGCCAGACCCCTGATTGCCGCCGTCGTACGCGAAGATGAGCTTATCATCCCCAGAGGCGAAGACCGTCTCGAGGTCGGAGATTTGGTGTATTTCATCAGCGAAGAAGACAAATTGCTGGATACCCTTTCGTTGTTCAACAAATACGCCCAACCGCTGAAGCGGGCGCTCATTGTCGGCGGTGGACGCATCGGCTACCGATTAGCGCGATTATTGGAAGAGCACTCGATTTATTGCAAAATCATTGAGCGCAATGCGGATCGCTGCACTTACCTGGCTGAACGCTTAAACAAAGCGATCGTGCTCAGTGGAGACGGTTCGGATCAGGAATTGCTGTCGGAGGAAAATATCCAGGATATGGATATTGTCATCACCCTCACCCAGGACGAGGAAACCAATATATTGGCCTCCCTGTTGGCCAAACGCATGGGCGCCCGCAAAACCATCACCCGCATCAGCAAATTCAGTTATTTTCCACTGACAAATGCCATTGGCATCGAGCAGGTCGTCAGCCCTCGGCTGTCGGCCATCAACTCAATCCTGCAACACATCCGCAAAGGCAAAGTCCTATCTGCCATTTCCATTAAAGGCGAGCAGGCCGAAGTGATTGAAGCCGTAGCGCTGGAGACTTCCGACATCGTAGAAAAGCCGCTGCGTAAGATATCCTTTCCCAAAGGCGCCATGGTCGCCGGCATCATCCGCAAGGATACAATTATTATTCCAACAGGCGAAAGCGTCATTGAGCCCGATGACCGGGTCATCATTTTTGCCCGCAAAGAAGCCATCCCCAGGATTGAAAAAATTCTATCCGTAAAGCTGGAGTATTTCTAAATGCGTTGGCGCTACATCCTTCACACGATTGCGATCATGTGCTTGTTTTTCGGGTTGACCATGATGCTTCCGCTTTTCGTTGCTCTGTATTACCGCGACCAGAGCGTTGCGCCGATGTTAAAATCTATGGCGATAACTGTTTTCAGCGGTCTCGCGCTTCACTTCATATTTAAAAGTGGCAGGGCCGAAGTGATCAGCCAGCGGGAAGGCATGGCCATTGTTGCCATCGGGTGGACTGCTGTGGGTTTGTTCGGAGCGTTGCCGTTTTATTTTGACAGTGGATTTGAGAGCTTCGCCGACGCGGCTTTTGAATCGGTTTCGGGTTTTACCACCACAGGCGCATCGATTTTAACGAATATCGAAGCGGTTTCCAAAAGCCTTTTATTCTGGCGCAGTTTTATCCAGTGGCTCGGGGGAATGGGGATCATCGTGCTGTCAGTGGCCATACTGCCGTTTTTGGGTGTGGGCGGTATGCAGCTTTACAAAGCCGAAGTTCCCAGTCCGGTCCCGGATAAACTAAAGCCTCGCATTCGAGACACGGCCGTGATCCTGTGGAAGGTATACGTTCTGATTTCTGTGGCACAAACGGTTTTACTGCTGCTGGGGGGCATGAATCTATTCGATGCGGTATGCCATACCTTTACCACCATGCCCACCGGTGGATTTTCAACCCAAAATGCGTCCATCGCACATTTTAACAGCCTTTATTTTGATTGTGTTTTTATTTTCTTTATGCTCATGGCCGGTATCAATTTTTCCTTGCACTATCAATTTTTAAGGGGCAAGCCACTGGTATTCTGGCAGGACTCTGAATGTCGTTTTTTTCTGGGTACAACTTTGCTGTTGACTGTGGTCGTTTCAATTAATCTTTACGGCGCGGTATATACAACAATTGGCGAGTCGCTCCGTCATGCGGCCTTTCAGGTTGTCTCCATTATCACCACCACCGGTTTTGCCACCGCTGACTATGAACTCTGGCCGGCCATGTCGCAGCTGATCCTATTGCTGTGCATGTTTATCGGTGCATCCGCCGGATCGACCGGCGGCGGCATGAAGTGCCTGCGCATCATGCTGTGCTTTAAATATTGTTACCGCGAACTGTTTAACCTGATTCACCCGCGGGCGGTTTACCCGATAAAAATCGGCGGCAAATCAGTGCCGGATGATGTCATGCGCAGTGTCGTCGGGTTCCTGGCCCTGTACATGGGACTGTTTGTTTTGAGTGCCATCGCTCTGGCGGGTTTGGGCGTGGATTTTACGACCTCATTTGCCGCTGTCGCTGCCAGCATCGGTAACATTGGCCCCGGCTTTGGAATGGTGGGCCCGGTGGATAATTATGCCCAGATCCCGGTCCTGGGAAAATGGCTTCTGATCTGGTGCATGTTGCTGGGCCGGCTGGAAGTTTTTACAGTCATTATTCTGATCGTCCCGGAATTCTGGCGCAAATAGTTGAATTGTTTAAAAACCTTCATCTTATGCACGGTGGCCGAGTTGCAATCCACTTCAAAATGCTCGAGCTATAAAAGTTGAGCCCGCTACCCGTTAGCCCGTTTCCCCGTTAAAAATAAATTGGACAATAATTCTTTTCAACCGGGACAACCGGCTCAACGGGTTAAACCGGCCAACCTTTTTACTTTTTCTATTGACAATTTTATACGAGATGGTTAGATAAATTGGTTTTTAACCGGGCCGTTAACTCAGTCGGTAGAGTATCTGCCTTTTAAGCAGAGAGTCGCTGG
>CAZJHF010000253.1:0-2262 GCA_964545505.1 uncultured Desulfobacterales bacterium
CTGCGAGGCATTTTGACAAATGCAATCCCTGCGCCCCTCGAACGTTGATTTGACCGCCTCCAGATATTTCTGCATATTCCCGCACTGCGGTTTGGCTGCTTGTTTCCATTAACGATGCCGGATGCATTTTTTGGCGGGGGTCTTGGCGTTATAGCCTTGGCTGCATTGATTCATCTATCCGTTGAGTCCGTTTAGAGACTCAGCCGTAAAGGAGGCCACAATGTTTAACCATATTTTGATGGCTTTAAAATTCGGGCCGGCATCTGAATTTGCATTGCTGAAGGGTGTCCAACTTGCCCAGACGCATGATGCCGAACTGCTGATTTTTCATGCCTTGGATTTTACATTAGGCGAGTTGGCAGAAGATGATCCGCAACGACTGAACACTGTTGCAGACGCCCATGAGCAGTTCACGAACAAAATAGAGCCGCTGCTGGGCGATTTTGAAAAGGCATCTTTTGAGTGTATACCGGCGGACCCAGCGTTGATGACCTGTAAAATGGCACGGGATATGGGTACGGATCTGATTATTTTAGGCTGTCACCAGCTGCCGGAAAAAATGTGTCTGGGACGCGTGGACTATATTGGAATGACCATTCTTGAAAAAGCGCCCTGTCCGGTAATGCTGGTGCCGCTGTGTGAATAACCGGATTTCAAAAAGGCCAGAAGTTTTGATCATACCAGATGTCTTCAGTCAGATCCCGGTCAATATCTGCCAGAAAACTGAGGTGCTGGGTTTCCCAATTGGCCAGCCAGTCATAGAGCGTTTTTTCATTGGGATCCGTTGCTGCCACAGCGCGTTCGGAATATAATTTGATGGCATTTTCTTCCATCGTCATCGCCGCTGAAATCGCGGCGGCTTCATAATCAGCTGCTGATATTTCAGACCGGATCTGTTTTGAAAGGATCTGCCCGGCGATATCTGATTGGCAGTCATCAGCCATATCATTTAGCGTGAACCGTTGCCCGTTCTGATAGGCTTTAAACTGATCGGATAAAATTTTGATGTGATTGCTTTCTTCCTCAGCCATCATTTCAAAAAAGCGCTTCACAACCTCACCGGATGCCTGTTGGGCGACTTTTTTGTAAAACGCCTGTCCGCGCTTTTCCATTAGAATCGCACATTTTAAAATCTCAATTGGCTTGTCGTCCATTCGCTTCCTCCCCGTTAGGTTTATTCTCACAGATAAATTAAAGCGCACATCAACTAAAAGCAAGTACCAATTTCAGCGCCGTCATGATCCCTGCACGATCTCGTCAAAAAGCGTCACGAGGTGCATCTCATACCCGCTTTGCATATTATATCCGGTGATGAACCCATTGTGTCCTCCGTGCGGATGAATCACCAGCGCAAGATGCTCATTCGGCACAAGATCATAAAAATCATTTACCGGGATGATGGGGTCATCGGCGGCCGTGATGATGGTTGTGGGGATGTTAATGTCCGCAACGGCCGATCCCATGACAGCGTAGGCGTTAAAGTAATCCTGGGCCGATTCAAAATCACTGTATTTTGCCAGCAAAAAATCGGTTACCGCCTGAAGGGTCTTCAGTCGCTGCACCGGGCTAAAATCGTAAAGATTCGGAAACAAAGACTGCTTCTTCAGTAACGAACGCCGCCATTTGGCCAAAAAGTATCGACGTATAAATGCGATGCCATCGATCGCTTGGGTCGATCTTTTCGGGTTGAGGACCGGACTGATACTGACGGCATGGCGCAGGTTGGCAATTGGGCTCTGGCCACATTTTTGCATGATTCTGAGAACAAAATTTCCACCCAGCGAAAATCCTATCAGAAACACCGGACGGTTTCGAGCGTCAGCGGCCACCTGTGCAATGGCCTCATAAACCTCTTCAAGCAAAACAGCGTAGAAAATTCCGCTGTTCAAATGATGGCTGGGGCCATGATCACGATAGTTCAATCTGAACACATCGTAGCCGTAATCGTATAGCATTTTGCCGCACCGCAATATATAAGTTGAATCGGCGCTGCCTTCCCAGCCGGACAATAAAACGGCCAGGCCCTTTGCCGGTTGCGCGGGTTGATCGGAATAGTAGCCCAGCAGTTTGGTGCCCACATCGGTTTCAATAATGCGTTCACGGGCGATGGCCCGCATAGGATTGGGGCCCAGAACCCGTATCTTGCTGCTGGCCAGAATCGTCTGCAGGTGGGGATTTTTCAATAAAAATGGTGTCTGAAAATCATCGAACCTCTGCATCGTGACTTCCTTTTATCATATCTCTTAAAGTCGCAACGACTTA
>CAZJHF010000253.1:2362-5980 GCA_964545505.1 uncultured Desulfobacterales bacterium
CTTATCCATCATCCACCGCTTGAAAAAATGTTAGCTCCCATTCCCCCGTAAGGGTGTCATGGCGAACCAGATATACATTGTCATCATCACCTCGTAATTTAAAGTAGCGGTGCGTAGGGTCCAGCCAGCGATCGAGCACCTTTTTAACACGGATTTCGCGGGATTTAAACCCGATCATGCGCGGGGTTTCTTCTGCGCAATAACCGGCATAACAGTGCACCTGAATGGGAATCGTTTTCATCGGTGGGTGTTTGTTCCTTTGCGACTCAAGTTTTATTCATTTGCTGCCAGCTCAACATGACGATCCCGTATGCTGCAAGCGCACTCAGGAGAATAAAAACAATACCGAACGCCAGTGCCAGCTGGGCGGCCACAATTGATGAAAGCACCGAGGCACATCCATTGGCCGACCAGGCATACGCCCGTTGGGCGGCAGAAGACAACATATCACGCATACCGATTGTAAACGGCAGCCCCATCAAAAACCCGATAGGGCCCAGGACCAGCAGGGCCGCCGCATATTGCCATATCAAGGCACAACCCATCAGCCATTGTATCAGCGGATCAAGCGCAACGGTAGCTGCCAGCAGTAGGCCCAGTAATAGATACAGCGCTGGGTTTAAAACCGACTTGGTCTGCTTCTGAGCCCAGGCACCCCCCAGGCTAGAAAATATGAGCACCCCGGCAACCACCACGCTAAAACTGATTACCGGATCAGCCCACAACAGAATAAACTTTTTTATGAAAAAGAGCTCAACGAACATAAATCCGGCGCCAATGCCCAGAAAATAGAGCACCTGAGTGCAGGATGGTTTCTGGGTGCGTCGCTGCACCATAACGAGTGGCAGCAGCAATAGCAGCCCGCTGACCGCCAGCGCTTCGATCAAAACCACCATCACCACAAGCTCGCCGGACATGAGCAGTGCGTACAAACGGCTGCCCAGGGTCTGATATAGGGCCTTGACCTTTGGCCATTTCAGGTAGCGGCCCGTAAAGGGACGATTGTCAGATTGGGGCCGGACATCCAGCAAATATGATTTGAAATATGTTTCTTCTGTTCCCTGGCGGTAGGCGGCTGCCAGACGATTGATTTCGTTAAAGTGATAGGGTGCGTCGAATTGGTTGAAGCGATTGGCCTGACCGGATGTCAGACCGGCCAGATAAACAACATCAAAATTATGACTGTTTGCAAATGCTATCAGGCGGGCCATATTACGAAAGGGCCTTTTGGATATGAGCAGCACAAATGTGTCCCAGTTCCGTAATATCGCCAGATGGTTTGCCGGATTTGCGGCCGCCATCTTCTTCAAGCCTTCATAAGCAGCTGACCATAAACGCAAACTATCGGCCGGCGGCAGGAGCAAACGGCGCGGTATGATGATCAGCCCCTCCGGTGTTAAATGATTCAAATACTGAAAAAATGCATCGCTGGTAAACAGGTGATCCTGGCTGAGAGCAGACGATCCCGGAATCGATGCTCCCCAGTATTCAACATGAATGATATCAAATCGTTTGGTGGTATTGGCTAAATAAGAGCGTGGTGGCCGGGCGACCACTTGACGGCCGTAGTGATTTCGGATGATTGTGGCTAGAGGTGGGTTTTCAATCACCAGCGTGGCATCCTGGATACCGGCAGCCTGAGCGCAGGCCATGGCTGAGCCACCATTTTTTAAAATGATCAGTGCTGTTTGAGCACGGGGATGCAGCTGATAACCGCTATAGCTAAGGGTATAGGACGCAAATGGAGCGTCTTGCGAGGCCTGCGGCGCATACAAAACCAATTGATCATCACCGTCCCTAAAAGTTGCGGTCTGGGGCGCGAGGCTCTGGGTGTAGCGCAGACTCAAACCCGGCGCAAAGCGAATATGAGGACTGCTGACCCGATCGATGCGTCCCCTGATGGTGTTGACGGTCTGTTCGACGCGGGTATTTGGAAACTGCAACACCTGGTAAAGGGTTTTATAGGCTGACGGTTGCACTGCAATCAGATGTTGACCGTCCGTGAATACCCAGAGCAGACCTGCAGCGGCCATCGCGCAAATTAAGACCGTCGAGCAAATCGCCTTCAATGGGAACCTAATTTCCGACGTCCGACCGTGTGGCCGTCGAAGCAGGCTGAACGGCACCACCAGCAACGGTATGAGAGCCAAACAGACAATCAACTGGCCTTCGCTGACGACAGGGAGCAGCAGGGCCGGTGATACAGCCCCACAGGCGGAACCGCTCATGGTGGCAAAATATATCAAACCGGTCTGTTGCGGGTTGCGGGTGTATGCAGTGGCGACCAGCCCGCCTGAGAAAAAGAACGGCAGGGCCAAAATGATAAACGCAGCCAGTATATAAAGGCTCTGAACGGGCTCGACGGGCAGCCGAAAATAATCCAGTGGCAAATTGTTGACAGCAATAAATGCCACCAGGGTGGTTGCGGAATAAAGTGTCACCCAAAGGGTGATGGATTGCCGCCTGGACGTTTGCCGCCGGGGCCGATTGTCACGGCGGGCATTGAAAATGCTCAGAAAGGTGCCGCTGGCGGCAAAGCCAAAAAGGGCAATACTGATCACCATAAACGAAAGGTGGTTCCACTGGGTGATTGAAAAGACCCGGGTGAGTAAGACCTCAAAGGCCAGGGTTGAAAAACCAATCAAGAAAACGGCACTGAGAATCATGGGTATTCAGGGTGCGGGTTCTTTAAGCGCATGGCCGGTCATGGGCACAAATAAAACGCCGGTGATTTGTTTGACAATCAGATCATCGCCGTTTTTGGTCACCAGAACAAGGTTCTGATAGGTAAACGGATTGCCCAGCGGCAATGTCAGCCTGCCGCCATCTTTGAGCTGTTTTAGCAACGGTGGCGGGATATGGTCGATGGCCGCGGTGATCATGATGGCATCAAAAGGCGCGGCTTGCGGCCATCCAAAATACCCATCGCCATGCCGTGTATGAATATTATTATAGTCAAGTATTTCCAATGTCTTAATAACCCGATCATAAAGCTTTTTCTTAATTTCTATTGTATAAACTTGATCTGCCAGCTCAGCTAAAACTGCCGCCTGGTATCCAGAGCCGGTTCCAATTTCCAGAACGCGATGGTCGGGTTTAAGGTCCAGGATGTCGGTCATCAAGGCGACCACATAGGGCTGTGAAATGGTCTGGCCTTCGCCGAGGGGCAAGGGTCGATCGGCATATGCAACCGACAGGAGTCTGTCCGGCACAAAACGGTGTCGAGGTACGGTTTGCATGGCTGCCAGAACCCGTGTGTCTGATATTCCCCGGTCTTTGATGGTCGTCGCGACCATCTGATGGCGGGCTTTGGTGGTAGCGGTCCCGTCAGAGACCTTGCCGGCATGTCCGGCAGATCCGATCAGAATAAATCCCACGAGCGCCACAATCGTTTTTTGCATTGATTTCTCCGAATGTTTATACAGTTGCTATATCACATAAAAGGGGTGTTGTCAGGAAGCAAGGTGAGTGCATCATCCAACCGGCCAATATGAGTTTGCCGCCATGAAAGCATCTCGCACAAAAAAGAGGATTTCCATGAGCAACGCATACCCATTTTGGTGTTTAATCAAAAGAATTCTTCGCAGCTGTGCTGCGGGGTTGCCGTTTTTGTGATAT
>CAZJHF010000254.1:0-5974 GCA_964545505.1 uncultured Desulfobacterales bacterium
AAGCGCTGCCCTTCAAGCTCGATGTGCGCAGTGAAGATCAGGTGGCGAGCATGATGCAGGCGGCCGTTGATCAATTCGGCGGTATCGATGCCCTGGTCAACAATGCTGGTGCCATCAGTCTGACAACGGTGGAAAAAACACCGATTAAACGCTACGACTTGATGCAAAGCGTCAATTCACGCGCCGTGTTCATATGTGCGCATTCGGCTTTACCCTTTCTGAAGGCGTCCGCCAACCCGCATATCCTGAGTTTATCTCCCCCGCCAAACCTGAATATTAAATGGTTTAAAAACCACGCGCCCTATACCCTGTCTAAATACGGCATGACGTTGCTTAGCCTGGGCATGGCTGCAGAATTTGAGGCCTATGGCATTGCCGTTAATTGCCTGTGGCCGCGCACGGCCATCGCTACTGCGGCCATCGAATTTGTGGTGGGCAATCGAGACCTTTTCCAGAACTGCCGCACACCGCAGATCATGGCCGATGCTGCCTATGAGATACTGACGACTGAAAACTGCGAGCTCAACGGGCAGTCACTGATTGACGAACAGCTCCTGCTGGCCCGCGGCTACACGGATCTGGAACGATATGCGGTCAATCCGGACAATGCCGACAAACTGCTGCCTGACTTCTTTCTGGATTGAAGAGGATTAATTGTATGGATGTAGATTTTTTATTCCGCTGAAAGCGGATTGGGTTTAGTCGCTCTCGTCCGGAGAGCGACTAAGAGAAATATCCTCAAAATCCTGTAGATCCTGTCAAAAAATTAAAATAAGACTTCACGTGTTAAATGTAAGTTGATGAAAGCTTCAAAAGAAATATATGAAATATTTTGCAATAACGATTATATTCTTAATCTCTTTATGCCGGACAGGTCTGGCAGCAGAATGCGACGAATTTGTGGCCTGGGTAGCTCCGGCCAAAAATGCGTTTTTTAAGAAACATCGCATCCATCCCGTACCGGAGCAGATCCGGCAACTGGCCATTCAATACCTGCCGCGGCTATGGGTCCATCCGCAAAGCTGGCAGCCGATTGATTTTGAGAACTATCTATCCCGTTCAAAACTGATCCGCAAAAGCGACAAAAAAATACTGCAAACTGCGCCTACCGCAAATCAGCTGGCAAATCTGTCGTATGCAGAGCAATGCGGCCTTTACCTTGACGCGCCTGATACTGCATCGCAAAATCCGGCTCCGATTTATATCCAGTCGTTCTGGGATGAAAATCCGGCCGATCCGGCAGAAAAATGGACCTACATCAAATACAACCTGGTATTTGACTGGAGCGGCCTGGCAGCTGAAATCAGCTGGCTGAGCCGTCTGGGAGCGTGGGCCACTGGCGGCAAAACCGATCGCTGGCATCGGTTGGACATTCATCTGGCGGTCATTCTGGCGTTTGATACCCACAAGCGGCTGCGCCTGCTAACCCTCGCCCAGCACAATCATCAACAGACTTTTTTAGCGGATACCGATTTTCCCGTCGGGAAAAGACCGCAGCTGGTGGCGGCTTTCCGCAGCAATGAACTGTACCTGGACGATGGCAGCGCTCAACCCGTATCGCATCGAGTGGTGCCCTTTTTCACAGATGTCGCATTTTTAATTGATCCAGCCCAAAAGCCACGGTGGTGGGCCAACGATATTACCTATGGCCGCAATGCCGGCGGCCGGGAAGTCACGCTAAGGCCGGTTTTTATTGAACCCGGGCACCCCCTGGCGGATTTTGCCGGCCTGCTGGGACCCCCGCGTCGCCTGCTGGGTCGTTATATCGGCCGTGACGGACCACCCGGCTTTAATTTTTACGCGCCGCCGGCCTACGTATCCATGGTCAATTTTGCAGCCATAGGATTCTGGCGGGAGGGTGATCATGATCTGTTACGCGCACTCAAACCGTTAATTGGCGATACCGGTGATTTTGAGAGTACTGACTGGAATGCCATGGTGGTGCTGATGCGCGAGCGTTTGAAGCAGGAGGTTCTCAATCAGAATCTTAGTGATCGTTAGTTGGCTGTCGCTGTAAAGAATTAATGAATGAAAATTCGGTCATGTAATTTTCTGAAAGGCGCTATGATTTACATATTGCCTGTGGCCTGATATTTGGGATGAGACCAACTCCCTGTGCTATTCATTAAACCAAATTACCCATCACCCCAAATATCAGACCACTTCTTAGGAAGTTGCATAATCTTATGGCATAGCGCCTTTCAGAAAAAGACATGACCTTATTCTGAGTTCAATTCAGAAACTTCCGTTATGTTTGACCTTATTTCAAAGATCGGATTTTACTTGACGAACCACAATTAAATGAAAATTTTGCTTGGAAGAAAAAAATATGGTGAATACGTATTGAAAAGGAAACGCGGATATGAGCACAGATAAGGTAAAAGTCATTCGCTGGTCGAACGATTCAGTACCGGATGAAGCGTTGTTGCGCAGT
The DNA here is from genome assembly GCA_964545505.1 of uncultured Desulfobacterales bacterium. GTDB lineage: Bacteria > Desulfobacterota > Desulfobacteria > Desulfobacterales > JAHEIW01 > JAHEIW01. The sequence continues at coordinate 2,435 of CAZJHF010000254.1, forward strand.
TTGATGGCCGATGAGGATTTGCACCCCTACGTATGGTCCAACGGACCCGGTGATGTTTACGGCGCCCACGACCATTCCTATCACAAAGTCATCTATGTGGTTCGCGGGTCAATCACTTTCGGTCTGCCCGATGCCGGGGAAAAGATCACATTGAACCAGGGGGACCGCCTGGAGTTACCGGCCGGCGTGCGGCATGATGCCGTGGTTGGGCCACAGGGTGTGGCCTGTCTGGAAGCTCACCGCTAAATTACCCGTCGAACCATTTTTATTTCAAACAATATGCAGCCTGTTGAAATCATAAAAGACCTGTTTTTTATCGAGCGTGGTTTTCTCAACGGCAATCACTTTGTTTTCCGGTCAGATAAGCCGGTTTTAATTGATACCGCCTATGTTGCCGATTTTGATGAAACCGCCAGCTTGATCGCACAACTGCATCTAAAGTTGTCGGATGTGCAGTTGATTATCAGCACCCACTGTCACTGCGACCATATCGGGGGCAATAAACGGATCCAGGAACAATCCGGCTGTGATATTGCGCTCCATAAAATCGGCAAATATTTTATCGACACCCGCAACGACTGGGCGACCTGGTGGAAATACTACGGACAGGAAGCCGATTTTTTTAACTGTACCATGGCGTTAAACGATGGTGATGTTGTCTCGATCGGTCCGTATGAATTTAAGGTCATCCATACGCCGGGCCATGCCGCCGAAGGGATTGTCCTGTATAATCGCAAAGAAAAACTGTTGATTTCTTCCGACACCCTCTGGAAAAATGATATGGCGGTCATGACCCTGCGCATCGAGGGTAGCGCTGCACCTATTCAAATGCTCGAATCCCTTGAAAAACTGGCATCTCTCGATGTTCAGATGGTTTATCCCGGACACGGCCCGCCTTTCAAAGATATGCATAGAGCGCTAACAAAAGCCAGAGAGCGGCTCAATCACTTTTTGAAGCATCCTGATCAAATGGGGCTCGACCTGCTCAAAAAAATAATTATTTATACCCTGATGATGCGCAAAAGCGTGGAAGCTGATTCATTTTACGATGATCTCATGCAAACCCACTGGTATAAAGAAACCGTTGACCTTTATTTTAATCGCGAATACCGCCCTATCTATGAAGCCATTATAAGTGATTTTCAAAAGCGTGATGTTGTAAAATTGCACAACGGCCAGATGACGACGGTCATCAAGCCCTGATGAGAAGGAGGTCAAATGAGCGAAATCAAAGTGATCCGAAATCCCAGCAAAGAGCAGCTGGAAAAGCTGGGGGTCAGTGGCTGGCCCATCTGGACCAAAGAATCCTCGGAATTTCCGTGGTCTTATGATGAGTCTGAAACCTGTTATTTCCTGGAAGGCGATGTTGTCGTCACGCCCGAAGGACAGGAGCCGGTGGAAGTCGGAAAGGGGGACCTGGTGACCTTTCCGACCGGCATGTCCTGCACCTGGAAAATCCGCAAAGATGTTAAAAAGCACTATCGGTTCTCCTAATCGGGGATGATGTTGCTTCAGCTTACAGCGAATAACTATTGAGACGGAAGAGCCATATCCATCAGGAGTAATGGAGTGATGGAGTATTGGAGTATTGCAGGAATTTTAGGATCCATCTGTTTTTTTGTCTCCATTCCATTACTCCAGCACTCCAATACTGCAGTAAATTTGTAACTAGCATCTAAATTTAAAGCCATATGCCATTAACGTCGCAAAGACCCGGCCTGGTGGACACCCACGCCCACTTGTGCGATGCGAGCTTTGACGAGGACCGCGAGACGGTACTGGAAAGGGCCCGCAAAGCCGGCATCAGCGCGATTATCGCGGTGGGGGAAAACCTGGCGGATGCCCGCAAAAACTGCGAGCTGGCCCAGACGTTCCCGATCTTGAAGCCGGCCGCCGGGCTTTATCCGACTCACCTTGACTTGGAGCAAGCCCATCAAATGGCAGATTTTCTGCGTGACAACCAATCGCGCATGGTTGCCATCGGCGAAGTCGGGCTGGATTACTGGGTCGTAAAGGAAGAAGCAGAAAAGGCGCTGCAGCGGGAAATTTTAAAAATATTCGTTGAATTATCAAAGGAGTTGAACCTGCCGTTGAATATTCACTCCCGCTCCGCCGGCCGCCATGCCATAGCGCTGTTGTTGGAAAACAATGCCGCCCGGGTGCAGATGCACGCGTTCGACGGCAAAGCCGCCGCCGCCCTGCTCGCAGTCGAAGCCGGCTATTTTTTTTCAATCCCACCGTCTGTGGTCCGTTCACGCCAGAAGGAAAAACTGGTTAAACGACTGCCCCTTTCCTGCCTGTTAATCGAAACCGATAGCCCGGTTCTGGGCCCTGTCCCAAACGAGCGTAACGAACCGGCAAACATCAGGCAATCCGTGAAGGCCATAGCGGAACTAAAAGATGTTTCTGAAGAAGAAGTCATTGCTGTGGTGGCTGATAATACAGAACGATTATATGGGAAACTGGTGGGAGAGTCGTTTGAAAATTAATCACCACAGAGCTCACAGAGCCCACAGAGAGAATAAAAAATATAAATCTTCTCTGAACAGATTTAATTTATCTCTGCGTTCTCTGTGCTCTCTGTGGTAAAAAATTCTTATTACTTTATGCAAGCACGGTCCGGCACATATGCTTTAATCGGGGTCTGCGATTCGAATCAGCAGGTTATCATTGGCAAGCTGGGACAGTTGCAGGTCCGGCCCGGCTACTACGTGTATATCGGCAGCGCATTCGGTCCCGGCGGCCTCAAAGCCCGCATCGTCCATCATACCAGAATCTCTGTTCGCCCACACTGGCACATTGATTATTTGCGCCCGGCTTTACATCTAATAGAAGTATGGTATTCTTACGATTCTGAAAGACGCGAACACCAGTGGGCAAACGCGCTGTACCACGCTAATGCCGCCAGGATTCCGATGGCCGGTTTCGGTGCTTCAGATTGCAGCTGTCCATCTCATCTTTTCAGGTTCAACCGCAGGCCACCCGATCGGTTGTTTCGAAAAAGGCTAAACGGTGATTTAATAAATTGCCGCACACGAACCGGCCCTATCGGTGTGGGTTCTTCTCCGCTGCTTTCATAAAAAGAATTGAAGGAAACTCATGAACAAACCAAACTTGCAATTCTTTCCGGTAACCAAAGAAAGGTGGTCTGATTTTAAAACCCTGTTTGGCGAGCGGGGCGCCTGCGGGGGCTGCTGGTGCATGCTCTGGCGCCTGACCCGCAAAGAATTCGAAAACCAAAAAGGTGCCGGCAACCGCCAGGCCATGAAAGACATTATCCAATCCGGTAAAATCCCGGGAATTGTGGGCATCATTGAAGGACAGCCCGTGGCCTGGTGTTCGGTGGCACCGCGTAAGCACTTCCCTTCCCTCGGACGCTCACGCATCCTCAAACCGCTGGATGATCTGCCGGTATGGTCGATCACCTGCCTGTTTGTAGAAAAGCAACATCGCCGCACGGGGGTCAGCACCCGTATGATCACCGCGGCGGTTGAACACGTCAAAAAACAGGGCGGCACGATTGTCGAAGCCTATCCGGTT
>CAZJHF010000255.1:0-5939 GCA_964545505.1 uncultured Desulfobacterales bacterium
GTCCGTCGTCCGTAGCGAAGGACCGCGGACTACGGGCAACTAACCACTAACTAATTCAAGACCGTTAAATGGATTTTGCCGATCACACCCATGATATCCAACTGCCGCTCCGGTGAGCCGGTCGCAAAACGCAGATGGCTGACATCAGCCGGCAGTTGGCCGAAAACAGGATCGACCGTAACCCATTGACCCAGGTACATAAGGTTCCAGGCATGATAGTAAAAGCGGTCTTTCATATACACCAGCCCGGCCTCGATGCGGGTGGGGATACCGGCCGCCCGGCCAAGCGCTGCGAGCAGGACCGCATGTTCATTGCAATCACCGACTTTGTTTTCAAGGGTGGAAAGTGCATCAGGCAACGAGAGAACCGGCCGCTTTTCAATCTGGGTGTATACCCAATTCATCAGTTTTTCGGCTCGGGTCAACGGATCGGCAGCGGGATCGTCCTTTAAAATTTCCTGGGCCAGATCCCGGATTTTTTGATTGTCGGATTGGATGAATGGGCCGGGCTTTAGAAATATTTTTTGTAAAGCTGACAGGTCTTCAGTTTTAAGTTCGGTAGCCAGATCGCTTAGGGTTTCTTTTTTTACTGTCAGCACCTGTCCATTAAGGGTTTGCCGGCCTCCATGCAGTTGCAGTTTCTCGAAAGGGATGCCCTCGATTTTTATCCGCAAAACACTCAATGCCTGCGCATCTTTAATCCGGGCGTTGGAGGCCACCGAGGCAAATACCGTCAGATCCTGGCTCGACTGCAGAGCCAGCCCGTCCAGGGCATCTTTGCGGTCGGTCTTTATCAAACTGATACCCAGCAATCCTTTTTCCTTGATGATATCACCATTTTTTCCGATCCAGGCCAGCTGGGAGACACCCTTGAAATTTAGTGAAATTTTCGTGGCCGATTGTTCGATGCCCCCGATCTCAATGCGTTCCGGACCGATTACATCCACAATGACATCAACCTGCCCCATGGAGGCCGGATCGAAAATTTTAAACGCGTATTTGTCACCGGCTTTAAGTTGGGTGGCGGCGACCGCATCCATGATGCCGTTCATTAAATAGAGTTTTTCTGTAAGCGGGATTTCCAGCTTACGAGGCGCACCGGCGCTCCGGGTTGTCACCTGCAGGCTATTTCCGTCAACGGTACCCTCAACTGAAAAGCGAAACCGGCCTGAACTGATTTCGAAATCAACCGCCTGCATTGTAAAATCCGGATTCAGACGGCTCTTGGTGTTCAGGCTGATATTCTGAATCATCCCCATGGTATTGATACGCATATGCACGGTTTCGGCCAGGCGATAACCGATCGGTTCCGTATCAAGACGGGTGTGGGAAAAACCGATTTTGCGCTCATTCTGGAAGATGTTCATCCAGGTATCACGCTCAGAAACCGTATCGATGGAGGCTACAGAAAGCGATCGCGGCCGAAAAAATACCTTCTCCAGTATGCCCAAACGTATGCTGAAAAGGACGACAAATGTCAGCAGAAAAAGGCTGCCGGCGATCCAGAATGGTTTTGATTTATGCACGATCATGTCTAAAAGTTTAATGGATAGCGGTTGGTCTGTCAAATTTGGGCGGGTCTTTGATTTCCCAATTTTGCCATGGAAACTGACCGCGGTTCATGATATGGGCAGAAAGATAATTGTAGCGCTAAAGGAAACCATCGATGGTATCTGAAAACGACATTGCCGGTTTGCCCGTGGCGAATTACGACGCCGACCGCAAAGGTATATTCATTCACAAAAATGAGCTCGTTGACAGCAGCTTTAAATCAGGTGACCGCTTTTCGGTCAAAGTCGGCAAGCAGGACCTCTTTGCCATTACCATTGTTAAAGACGGCAAGGGTAAGATTGTTTATGACAAAAACGGAATTTTTATCAAACGAACCCGTAGAATCGATATTTTGCTGGGCGGACTCTACGACGATTTTGTGCTGTACATCGAATCCAAAGGGCCGGGCACCATCAAAATAAGACCGCTGGAAGCGGTGATCAAAAACAATTACATGTAAGACGCGGTACTGGATAAGGAGACTATGATGGAATGTAGAACCGAGCAAAATCTTAAAAAATGTAATTGCAGTTATGAACCCTGTCCCCGCAAGGGAAATTGTTGCGAATGTCTGAGCTATCACCTAAACAGCCGCGAATTGCCCGCCTGCTGTTTCCCGAATGACAGAGAGCGCACCTACGACCGCTCGTTTGAGCATTTTGCCCGGCTGGTGGCTAAGAACATGGTTTAAACCGATCACAACCGGTTTCCAGAAACCTTCCAAAAATAAGCAATATCTCGTCCTGTAGAATGGCTATCTTAAAACATGATTTCTATGCGCGCGACACCCGGGTCGTCGCCCGCGAACTGCTGGGGAAAAAGCTTGTCCGAAAATACAGAGGCCATGTCCTGAGCGGCCTGATATGCGAGACCGAAGCCTACCTGGGTGCATCCGACAGCGCCTGTCATGCATTCAGGGGCAAAACAGCACGCAATGCGGTCATGTTTGGGCCTGCTGGCGTGACCTACGTGTATTTTGTTTACGGGATGCATTATTTGCTAAATGTCGTAACCGAGAAAGAAGAAAATCCCTGTGCCGTACTCATTCGGGCATTGGTGCCAATGGACGGTTTAGTGCAGATGCAGCGCCATCGGGGCCGAATCGGTAAAGATCTAACAAACGGCCCGGCTAAATTATGCCAGGCGCTGGCCATTGATAAAGCCTTGAATGGTCGGGACCTTGCCAGCGGCCGCAAACTATGGGTGGAAGCACAGATGTTGCTACCGCAGCGGTTCATTAAAAAAGGCCCCCGCATTGGAATTGATTATGCCAAGCCGGCCGACCGACGCGCCGCTCTTCGTTTCTGGGTCGATGATAAGTATATAAATGAGATGCTTTAAATCATGACAAGAGAAAAAGGTAGCCAGATATTTAATACTAAATTTATTTAACCATTTATTTAAACTGGTTTCAGAAGCTTTAGATTTTGTTCGAGGACCAGGCGGGATTCAGTTCAAAAGTGGAGCGTACACGATAGTACTCGAGCATTTTGAACTGAATCCTAACGCAGTCATCGGGCAAAAGATGAAGTTTATGAAATCAGTTTTGGAGGAGGGTGGGAGATGGCACAAGATCCCAAAATCGGCTACCAAATCAAAGCAACCTTTTTAGACGTAAAAGGAGAGTGCAGTGCCGGGCATAAAGCGGGCGAAAACTTTGAGATCAGCTGCCATAATCCGGCGGGTTTGTGTGGCTGGTTTTACCACGATATTTTCCCCAGCCTGCAGACATTTCAATTCGGTGGCGCTTTGCCGTGGTGGCAGGGCGATACCATTCAATTGCAATGTCCGGATCCCATCAACGTTGTGACCATCCAGCTGGAGCGCATTAAAAGAACCTGATACGCAAAAGCCTATCCGTCAATGCGGCTTCAGGCGCCTGGGACGCACGGCGTTCGGTTAAGATTTCGGACGAATAACGGGTTGAAAAAAATGGCAAAAATTGTTTACGGTGTATCCGGCGAGGGATCAGGCCATTCTTCCAGATCCCGCGAGATACTTACCCATCTGCAGTCTACAGGGCATGTCGTCAAGGTCGTCAGCTATGATCGTGGCTATGCCAACCTCAAAGATGATTTCGATGTGTTCGAGACCGAAGGGCTGCACATCGCCAGCCTGGATAACCGGGTTTCGAAAGTAAAAACATTTACCGACAATTTGAAGCGATTGCCCGAGGGGCACAAAAAGCTCCAGTCGCTGCGGAAAGATATTTTCAAAAAATTTCGACCCGATTGCGTCATAACCGATTTTGAGCCCATGACCGCCTATCTGGCCAACCATTACGACCTGCCGCTGATCACCATCGACAACCAGCACCGCCTGCGGTATATGTCCTATCCCTGTCCGGCTCACCTGCAAGCCGAGCGCAAAATGACAAAAACCATCATCCGGGCCATGGTGCCGCGACCGGATGTGTCACTGGTGACCACTTTTTACTATGGTGATCCCCAAAATAACCGCACCTTTTTCTTTGCGCCGATCTTGCGGCAAGAAGTCCTATCCCTTCAGCCTTCATCCGGCGGCCATATTTTGGTCTATCTGACCAGCGGATTTGAATCCTTCTTAAAAAGATTAATGGATTTCCCCCGTGAATCTTTTATTATCTATGGTTCTGAGAAAGAACACACCCATAAAAATCTGAATTATAAAGCATTCAGCAAAGACGGCTTTTTGAATGACCTGGCATCCTGCAAAGCGGTTATGGCAACGGCCGGTTTTACGCTCATGACCGAATCCTTTTATCTGCGCAAGCCCTACCTGGCCCTGCCCATGCGCGGCCAGTTTGAACAGGAAATAAACGGATTTTTGCTGGCGCGCCTGAAATACGGTGTCAACTTACGACGCTCAACCTCGGAAGCCATTGGTCATTTTCTTTATCGGATACCGGATTTTGCTGAAATCCTGAAAACATTTCATGCCCGGGATAATGCGGCCATTAAACAACAACTATCAGAGCTTCTCGCTGATGATGGTGCGCTTGCCCGGGAGTTCCATGCCAAGCGAATGCGTCTGGTTCCCTGAGCCGGTTGCAGGTGGATCTCTTTTTTTTAAAAACGGGTCATGCCGTTTTAATTCTGCTGAAAGGAAGCGTCATGAATTACATTTTCGCTAAAAAAATCTACACCGGGAAAAAAATCGTTTCGAATGCCCACCTTATTTTTAATGGCCAAAAGATCAGTGCCATTTCACAAACAAAAAAAGGGCGCTGCCTGGGAAAATTTGAGGTGCTCACCCCTGCTTTTGTCGATCCGCACAGCCACATCGGCATGGAACGGGCCGGGGAGCCCAATACCGAAGGAGAGGCCAACGAGCATTCGGATTCGATTCTGACGCTGACCGATGCACTGGATTCCATTCAAATGGATGATAAGGCCCTCAAAGATGCGGTCCAAATGGGCGTTCTGTATTCGTGTGTGCTGCCCGGCAGCGGGAATATTATTGGCGGTCTATCAGCGGTCATTCGCAATTATGCTGCTTCCAGCACAGAGGCATTGATCAGCAGGGCCGGCTTAAAATCGGCTTTTGGATTTAATCCGATGAAAACCAATGCCTGGAAAGGTAAACGCCCGACAACCCGCATGGGCGCCATTGCCATGTTGCGCGGCCGTCTGGATGAGGTGCGTCAAAAAATACGACGGTACAACAGAACCAGGGGCAGCAAAAAGCAAGACATTGTCTTTTCTGCCGAAGACAGGGTGTTGCGGGATTTACTGGGACGCAAACTGCGTTTGCGGGCTCATGTTCACAAAACAGATGATATTGCCGCGCTTTTGCGCCTGGTTGATGAATTTAATATCAATGTTACCGTCGATCATGCCGGCGATGTGCACTCGCCGGATATTTTCCGTGAATTGAAAAAACGTAAAATCCCGGTTGTTTACGGCCCAATTGATTCTTTTGCTTACAAGGTTGAATTAAAACACGAGGATTGGCGTAATGTCCGTCATATGCTGGCATCCGGTGTGGAATTTGGTCTTATGACCGATCATCCGGTGACCCTTGCGCGTCAGCTATTGCTGCAAACACGCTGGTTCATGCGCGCCGGTTTATCCCGTCAAGAAGCCGTTGAATTGATATCCCGCCGCAACGCCCGAATCATAGAGGCTGATGATAAAATCGGCACACTGGAAAAAGGCAAATGGGCCTCGTTTGTCTGCTGGAATGGCGATCCATTTGATATGACCTGCTATCCGGTAGCGGTCTACGGTGAAGGGCGCCTTCTATATTCAGCGTCATCTTAATGCACAAGAGGTGATTCTAAGATCGGTATCGGGTTTCAATCGCCAGGTTCAGGGTTCAGAGTTTGGAGGTTTCAGAATGCAAGCCCCCCTTTTTTTTGTCTTTTGTTCTTTTTCTAACCCCTGAACCTACGAAGGAATTGTAAACCC
>CAZJHF010000256.1:0-1972 GCA_964545505.1 uncultured Desulfobacterales bacterium
TGGTTATCATTTCGGCTGTTGTCCTGCTGATCGGCGCCATGCTGACCTTTGTCTTATTCGGCAAGGGCACGGAGTTTTTCCCGGAAACCGAACCGCGCCGGGCCTACGTCAACGTCAAAATGCCGGAAGGCACCAATCTGGAGGCCTCTGATCGACTGGTGGCCCAGATCGAGAAAATTGTGGCCGAATATGAAGATATCCGTTATGTCATTGCCAATATCGGGGCTCTGGGTGGTGACCCTTTTTCCCAGGGCGGCACCGGCACCCATATCAGCCGGGTGGTTCTGGACTTTAAAGATTTCCACGACCGCTCCCGGCCATCATCAGCAATCGTCAAAGAGGTCCGGCAACGGATGTTAGGCGCCATCCATGGCGCAGACGTACAGGTGGAGAAGGAAGAAGAAGGCCCGCCCACCGGACCGCCGATCAACATTGAAATTTTCGGAGACGATATTCTGATGCTCGGTGACCTGGCCGCCCGCGCCCGCAAAGTCATCAAGGACATTCCCGGATTGGTGGATTTAAAGGATAATTTTGTCAAAGGCAAACCGGAAATCCGCGTGCAGGTCGATAAAGAAAAAGCAGCCCTGATGGGGCTGGACACTTACACCATTGCCTATACGGTAAAATCAGCCATCAACGGGGTTAAAGCCGGTGTTTACCGCGAGGGCAAAGATGAATATGATATTCTCGCGCGCCTGCCCAAACGTGACCGCCAGTCCATCAAAAGCCTCAAGCGCATAACGGTTTCCGGCCCACAGGGCGAGCCGATACCCCTGACCAGTCTGGCCGAGGTAAAGCTGGGCAGCGGTATTGGCGCGATTATGCGATTGGACCAGAAAAGAGTGGTTACCATATCCGGTGATGTATCGGGGCGCCTGGCCAATGATGTAATCAAAGATATCGATGCGCGCCTGACACAGCAGATCGAGTGGCCCAGGGGCTACCGCTACCAGTTTACCGGCGAACAGGAGGAGCAGGCTAAAGCTCAGGCCTTTTTGAGCAAGGCTTTTTTTGCCTGCATCGCCCTTATTTTGCTGATTCTGTTAACCCAGTTTAACTCCCTGGTCACCCCCTTGATCATTCTGGCGTCGGTGGTGTTTTCCCTGAGCGGCGTCTTTTTAGGCCTGCTGATTACCGGCACCGCTTTTGGGATCATCATGACCGGCATTGGCGTCATTAGCCTGGCGGGCGTGGTGGTCAACAACGCCATCGTATTGATTGACTACATTAACCAGTTGATGGACAAAGGCCTGTCTTCAACCGAAGCCCTGCTGCGGGCCGGCGCCGTGCGCTTCCGTCCGGTAATGCTTACCGCCATCACGACCATCCTGGGGCTGCTACCCATGGCCACCGGCGTCAGCTTTGATTTTCGCAAAATGGCATTTGATATCGGAGGTGAGTCCTCCCAGTGGTGGGGCCCCATGGCCGTGGCGGTGATCTTCGGTTTGGGATTTGCTACGCTGTTGACGTTGATTCTGGTGCCGGTGCTGTGCTCACTGGCACACAGCTTCCGCAAGCAGCAACCGGCATAAAACAGAGGACCCGTCTTCGCATTGTCATGCTACGCCGCGACAAGTCGTCACGGCAGGCAGAGGGCGGAAGACAGACGTCAAAAGCAAAAGAAAAAACGAAAAGAGGATGCTATGGGACTGGAATGGGATTCAAATTATGAAACCGGAAATGAAGTCGTCGATTCACAGCACCGGTACTTTGCCGATCTGATAAATCGCGTCGCTATGAGCTTTAAAGAAACCGACGATGACACTTATCGGGAAAAATTGATCAGCGAACTCAGAAAGTATGCTGACTTTCATTTCACTTCGGAAGAAAACATCGCCACATCTCACCGCCTGGCGGGTGTCAGTGGCCACCATCAGCGCCATCTGGAATTACTCGAAGAGTTTAATCATCATGCTGCTGATTTAAAAAAGGGTTCCCAAACGGTGGATCAATTTATGAACTTTTTGAC
>CAZJHF010000256.1:2072-5933 GCA_964545505.1 uncultured Desulfobacterales bacterium
AATGGTAATTCGGCGCATTCAATACTCAGATCGTCATCACATCGCAGCGCTTCAAATTGAAAGCTGGCAAGACACGTACGCAGACGTTCTGCCCGCTGCATACCTGGCCGATCAAGTCACAGAGGACCTCAAACGCCATTGGAGCGAAGTGACAATCCAACCGGAAGATATCGTCCGGGTCGCAGAAGACAATGGAATCATTGGTTTCATCGCAGTTTGGTGCCGTCCCGATGCATACATTGATAATCTACATGTCAAACCCGCCAATAGGTCTCAGGGCGTCGGTTCAAAACTTATGGCGTCCGCAGCACGGAATATGCATCGGCAGGGTCACAGCAGCGCCTATCTCTGGGTAGCCCAAAAAAATCGCCGAGCGATCCAGCTTTATGAAAGGCTCGGTGGTGTCCGCACAGAGAGCGCGTTGTATAATATATTCGGGCATGAGGTACCGAGCATTAAAATGGTATGGCCCCAAATTTCCGCGCTGTGTCCGATCCGTTAATTTCAAAATGATTCAGGCGTATTGGTAGCAGCCACCAGACAAATACCATAATAAAGAATTGGAGCTGCTGGCTACTGGTAACCGAAGGGCAGAACTCGCGACGCGTAACCCGAGATGCAAATACAATTTGACCGGTGGGGCTCCAATAGGATATAACATCAAGGATTGATGCGGGTATCAACGGCGCCGCATATGTTAAATACCCAATAAATGAAGTGATCAAATGAAAAGAAAAAGCGTATTTGTGTCGATTGCCGTAATCCTGATTCTTATGGCCGCTTACATCATCTGGCACTACAGCCCGCTTCGCCACCTAACCCAATCTGGCTCTGGATCCGAGCAAACGTTAACTGCCGCCGCTAAGAACCGCAGCCGGCCGGTAATGGTCACCAAAAAAATCCTTCCCGAACCGAAAAATTCGCAACAGACAAAAGATCTGCCCCGGCCGCTGGTCGTGCTGAAAAAAATTAGGCCTGAGAAGCCACTTGAGCCGGTTCAGCCGCCGGTGGAAGTCGAAATCCCGGCCGTTGCCGAGAAAAAGACCGCCCCGATAACGCCCGCGGTTTCGCCGCCGGCCAAAATAGCCCGGCAACAACCCGCAACGGCCGAAAAACCGGTCGAGCCGCCACCACCTGCTAAAAAGGTCGCGGCGTTGCAGCCGGACGCCTATCATCCCTATTCGATCATGTTATCCAGCTGCCGCTTACCCCAGAGTGCCCGTAAAATCGTATTGGATTATCAAAAGGCCGGCTTAAGGCCCTATATCGTCAAAGTCAAATTTGAAAACGGCAATGAATGGTTACGTGTTTTGACAGGACACTACCAGACCCGCCGGGAGGCCATTCAGGTCAAAAAGGACCAACAGCTTTCAAGCGCTATTGTCAAGCGCACACCATATACCAACCTGATCGGCACCTATGCATCCCTGGATGAAATGCAGGCCGACCTGCAAAAGATCAAAAAAATGGGGTATTCGCCCTATTTTCTCAAAACACCGGTAGGTCAGTTGAAATTGCTCGTCGGTGCATTCGTTACTGAAGAAGGTGCTCAAAACCAGCAGGCGGAATTGCAGGCCAGAGGTATCCAAAACACGACCGTCATCCGCTAAACCCATCTTTTAACCGGTCTGTCCTCAGCCATCTGTCGTCTGATCTCTGTCTTCTGTCCTCTGAACTCAGTCCTCCAACCATTTGCCGCTCCGCGGTTGATTTGCACCCCAGATGGATTACTTTTAAAGATCTCTAATCAATTCCATTATCACAGGCGGTGATCAGTCAAATGGCCGATATTTTAGTCATTTCAGCACATCCGGATGATGAGACCCTTTTTTGCGGCGGCACCCTGGCCCGATACGCCCAGCAGGGTCACGCGATATACATCCTGGAAACCACGCGCGGTGAAGGCGGCGAGGTCGGTGATCCGCCGTTGGCAACCCGCGAGAACCTGGCCGCCTTCCGAGAGCAGGAGGTGCGTCAGGCAGCCCGCATTTTGGGTGCCCGCGAAATTTTTTTCCTGCCCTATGTTGACCCTTACATGGAAATCAACGGCATTGCGCGTCGCATCGACATCCCCTTACAGGAGTTTGCTGCGGCCATTGAAAAATATGTGTGCAAAATCGGCCCGGATCTGATCATCACCCATGGCTCAAATGGTGAATACGGCCACCCCCAGCACATCTACACCCACCGGGCCACCCGCATGGCACTTAACAGCGGCCACGCACAAATCGCCCTGATGAGCTGGTCGGCCTGGCATACGCCTTGTGAACGCGAGCGCGTTTTAAACCCGGATGATCAGGCCGATATCATCAGCGATATCAGCGCCTGGCACGACATCAAGGTCGCCGCGGCCCTCTGCCACAAGACCCAGCACGCCATGTTTTTGCGCAATTCCGGCGCGCCTTCGGTCGCAGACATGGTCTGGAAGACCGAAGCCTTTCACATCTGGCAGGGCCCGCCGTCATTCTGAAGATCGGGCGATGGCAGATCCGCCGGCTTCTCTTTACACGACTGGCCAGACCCGTTTTTGTTTGCCAACTGCCGGCAGAACCCCGCTTAGCATTAAACCGCGTCGAACGCACAACGGTTCTTCCGAGGTTAGCGGCCAAAAACTTACCTGAGCCACATAAAATCCTATTTTAAATGTAGCTTTATTGACGTTAGCACCCCAAAATTGATTTACAAAAGTTAATAACACCGCTTAATTTTTATAAATACTTGAGCATAGAATTTGAAAATAAGGTGCTGCCGATCACCTGTCTCGGAAGGCACCCGAATCGTTACCATGACAGTTAAACGGGGCATCGCCCCGGATTTTCAGGTAGTCCGGCAATGCGCCGACCGGGGCCCACGTGGCATCCTGATAAATGAACCGTAATTTAATTCAATTCTCTGATGCCATGCTCACGGAGACTATATGTTGATTTTTTAAGCCAGACTGCATAATCTATGCTGAAGCAGAAAGGATCCGTTATGCTCAGAGTTGGTATAACCTATTTACTGGCTGTGATCGCCCTGACCATCTATGGCGGGCAGGTCTGACCGTTTATGGAAGAAATGCCCCCCGTGCTTCTGGGGGTGAGCCTTTTGATACCCTTCGCGATGGCGCTAGTGCTGCACCGGTTCTTTGAGAACCGCCTGGTGCTCTCCCAGCCTTTGATCGTTCAGCCCCGAAAGCAGTTTTTCCTGGAATTGATCCTGTGCCTGGCGGCCGGCGCGATCGTGGTCATCTACAACACCCTGGCTTACGGTTTTCCGGCCTCCAGTGGGCTCAGTTTGCTGCTCGGTTGTTCCGTGGTTGGATTTTTCCTGGGTTTGGATTTGGCGCTGGCCCGTGAGCGCAAGAACATCGCTGACACCCTGGCAGAAAACACAGCACTGCCGCCGCCCAGACGTCTGTATTCAATTACACGCAAATTTTCTTTGGTGGCCCTGATCACCATCCTGTTTGTGGCTGCGGTGCTGGGACTGGTCTTTGCCCGTGATGTGGTCTGGCTATCAAAGATTAAGGAAAGCAACACCTCTCTCTTGCAGGCGCAATTGTCTGTTATGCGGGAAGTCTTTTTTGTCATGGCGGTGCTTCTGGCAGCGATTATCAATTTGATTGTTTCATATTCCAAAAACCTGAAGCTGTTGTTTAAGAATGAAACCGGCGTACTGGAGCAGGTAACCCAGGGGGACCTCTCCAAACGGGTGCCGGTCGCCACCCATGATGAGTTTGGGGTGATTGCCGGTCACACCAACACCATGATCGATGGGCTCCAACATCGCCTGCAGCTGATCACCGCCCTGAAGTTGGCTGAAGAAGTTCAACAGAACCTCTTGCCCGCCCAGCCCCCCGTATTGCCCGGACTCGACATT
>CAZJHF010000257.1:0-5931 GCA_964545505.1 uncultured Desulfobacterales bacterium
CAAAAAATAAACGACCCACTTCATATAGGATTCATCCAAAAAAAGCAAATCATGCCAGGCCAGCGCCTGTTTGGCTGAATTTAATATTGATTTCAAATGATTGTCGACCTCAATCGATGGGTGAATAAACGTCAGCAAATCAAGTTCATTGAGCCTGATAATCGCCGGCACCGGGTTGTCTTCCTGCAGGATCTGTTTCAGCTCGGTGAGCACCCGCCGTCCGCTGAGACCCCTAAAAAAGCCCATGTTGACTGCATTTTTGATAAGTCGATGCGTTAATTTACCGATGGTAAATCCAAAGCGCTGTTCAAATCGAATGGCCCGAAATACCCGGGTGGGATCTTCGACAAAACTCAGGTTGTGCAATACGCGAATGATTTTTTCTTTTAAATCTTTACGTGCGGAGAAAAAGTCGATCAGGGTACCGAATTTTTCACTATTCAACTGAATCGCCAGGGTATTAATGGTAAAGTCCCGCCGGAAAAGATCCAGCTTTATGGAACTCATCTCAACAACCGGCAGCGCGGCCGGAAACTTATAGTACTCCAATCTGGCAGATGCGATATCAATTTTAAATCCATCCTCAAAAATGATCACGGCTGTGCCAAACTTTTCGTAGGTATGGATGCGTGCTTTTTGCAATTTGGCGTAAGTTTTGGCAAAGGCAATTCCGTCTCCTTCGATGACAATATCAATATCTTCATCAGGGCGATAAAGAAACAGATCGCGCACAAATCCGCCCACCACATAAGCGCCGTATCCGCATTCATCAGCCACTTCGCCAATTGTCTCAAGGATATTTAACAAACGCTTTGCGAGTCTTTCTCGCATGAATTTAACGACATTGCGGGTTTGGGCATGGGTGGGTTCTCGCAAAGGATCGGGCACACCGGTGGCATCCTTTTTAGACTGGCGAACCAGGACATTGAGCAGGTCGGTTCGGGTGATGACGCCGGTAATTTTGGAGTTATCGATCACCGGTAAAACACGCTGTTTGTTTTCAATGATTTTTTCCTGCACCTCGTTCAGATCGGCTTCGGGTTCAACGGTCGCAAATTCAGTGGTCATGTATTCTGTTACCTGAACCGCTTCCAGCTTATGATACAAAACTTTTTCGATCACCTGCCGTGTAATATAGCCACACAGCCTTTCTTGTCCATCAGTGTTTTCAGTCACCAAAAGGGCGTTGATATTATAGCGGGTCAATAAATCGTTGGCCTGCCTGCACGATACATCGTTTGAAACGGTAATAGCCGGTGAAGACATCAGGTTTTTGGCTTGACGCTGGGCTTTGACCTTGTCGTACAGAATCTCGACAAGTTTGTTTTCAACCTGTGCCAGGGTATCACCCTTTATGGATGCAGAGGCGGCATACGCATGACCGCCTCCACCTAAAGGGCTTATTACCCTGCCCACATCAACATCATTGTTTCGGCTGCGGGCAACGACATAAATTTTATCTTCCATCCGGCCGATCGCAAAGAGGGCGTCCAGATTTTCCATCTTGAGCATTTTTTGAACTAAAAACGCAAAATCCGGCATATATTTTTCAGTGGTTACGGTCGTGACGACCACATCGACGCCATTGACATTATAGCGCGTCGCGGATTGAATCATATCATTTAACAAACCGACCTGCTCAGGGCTTAACTCTCTGGCAATTAGATCTGAGACCACATTTAGATTTGCTCCCTTAGACAGCAAGAAGGCGGCAGCTTTAAAATCCTGCTGGGTTGTGGACGGAAACGTAAATGAGCCGGTATCCTCATAAATTCCCAGGCACATGATGGTGGCTTCATCAGCACTGATGTCGATGCCCTTTTCAGCAATAATCTCGGCAAGCAATGTCACGTTAGCCCCGCTCATGCGAGAAACCTCGATGCTGCCCTTAATATCCTTGTCGGTAGCCGGATGGTGATCGTAGACGTGAATATCAATATCTTTGCGCTTTAACAGCTTGGCCAGCTTCCCGATGCGCTTTGCCTGGCGGGTATCGACCAGCACCAGCCGGGTGACCTTGCCAAAATCTATTTGACCGATGTCAGCCATGTTAAACAGGTAAGCCATTGAATCGATAAAAAAATTCTTCAGGTTTTTTTCTTGAGAACCAGGAAATACCACCAGCGCTTGCGGGTAGAGCTTCTGCGCCGCCAGCATGGAGGCCAATGCATCGAAATCAGCATTTACATGGGTGGTAATAACGGTCAGGCCGTTATTTGTTTTATGGGGGTGTTTCGGCGCCATCTGTTCGGTATTGGTTTTTGGTCTTTAGTGGTTTGGTATTTGGAACTGAGTGTATTGCGCTTGGCCGCTTCTTTAAAATGATATCATTGCATGCTTTTTATACGAAACACAAAACACAAAATACATGATAAAACGCGATCTTTTTCGATTTTATCATATTTAAGATACTGAAAATAAATCAAATTTTAATCGTACTGACCGTATCACAATTGTGCTTGGATTGCCAATGGGAATTGACGATGTATCCGTTGGTTTATTGACAACTATTTGAAATCGTTGTAATATTAACAATATTCACTTTTATTTGCAAGCAAAGGTTGTTGTGCACAGCGGTTTGGCTGCGCGCCGGATGCCCTCAAGTCGAGCTGTACGCACATTGCTGGCAATAAAAATCTTAAGTATCTGCCAAAATACGCCGATATACATTCTGCAACTCAGGTTGCTCGACTTCGATCTACAACTTACACGGTCTACCGATTTGGCGGATTGAGCATAGGTCTGTCTTGGGTATCGTTAAAATCGAATACCAATTTGTTGGTTCTGAGTTGTCAAATATGATTATAAATAAGATGGAACCACTGGTTTCTGATGTTTTAAACAACCCCTTTTGGGCTCGGAATGCTTTTACTACATGGAGGCTTGATCATGCCAGTTTATCAATGGATAGGTAACAATAAAAAGAATGAAACCCGCAAAGGCGAAATGGAAGCTGCAAATGAAGCCATTGTGCGGTCCAATCTGGTTCGACTTCGCATAAGACCGACGAAAATAAAAAAGAAACCCAAAGATTTGTTCGAAAATGTGTCCTGGTTGCAGCCCAAGGTCAAAGAAAAGGATATCATTCTTTTTGCCCGCCAATTCTCAACGATGATCGATGCGGGGCTACCCATTATCCAGTGCCTTGAAATACTCCATACTCAGCAAAACAATAAGACCTTCAAGGGAATGATCAAAGAAATCAAAGAAAAGGTTGAAGGCGGTGCCACTCTGGCCGAGGCGCTCAAGCGATTTCCCAAACACTTTGATGATCTTTTTGTGAATATGATCGCAGCCGGTGAAGCCGGTGGTATCCTGGACGCCATTTTAAGGCGTCTGGCCGCCTACATGGAAAAGGCCGCCAGACTTAAATCCCAGGTTAAAGGAGCAATGACCTACCCCATCGTAACCCTGATCATTGCCGTCGTCGTTTTGGCCGTTATTTTGGTATTTGTCATTCCGGTTTTTGAAGAAATGTTTGCCGATTTTGGTGGCGAATTGCCCTTGCCCACCCAAATTGTCGTCGTAGCCAGCGAAATCGTCAAGAGTAAAATTCTCTACATCATTATCGCACTCATCATTTTCGGGATTGCTTTCAAAAAAGCGTATGCCACCGAAAAAGGGCAGGATATGGTTGATCACCTTCTCCTTAAGATTCCGGTCTTCGGTGAACTGCTGCGCAAAGTGGCCGTCGCTAAATTTACCCGAACCATGGGAACCATGCTTGCCAGCGGGGTGGCTATCCTGGAAGCGCTGGATATTGTTGCCAAGACATCCGGAAACCGAACGATTGAAAAGGCCATATACGATGTTCGCTCCGGTATTGCTGAAGGTCGTACAATGGCCGACCCTCTGCAAGAAAGCGGTGTTTTCCCGGCCATGGTGTGCCAGATGATTGGGGTCGGTGAATCCACCGGCGCGCTGGACGCCATGCTGGAAAAAATCGCCGACTTTTATGATGAGGAAGTCGACCAGGCCGTTGAAAATATGACCGCACTGATTGAGCCGTTTATGCTCGTATTCTTGGGGGTAACAATCGGCGGACTGGTGGTGGCCATGTATCTGCCGATATTTAAGATGGCTGGAGCCATTTCGCAATAATTTTGCCGGCCCGTTCAAACCGATAACCCGGACATCTCTCTTTTTAATAGCGCCTGTTTGGCGAATACCTTTCTTTTATGATATGGCTTGGTGAAGCGTCTTGGCTTCAATGTGGCCCGTTTCGGGGGATGTCAAATCCCCAAAACGCCTTGCAAGATATTCATTTGTTGAAGCATGCCTGATATAGACGATAGAATAAAAATCAAGTGGATGATATCCATACGCATCCTGTTTTCCGTCCTCTTGCTGGGTTCCGCCATCATACAGCACTTGGGGGAAAATGCCATTCCCATGGACAGTTCCCTGGTGGTTCTTTACGGTCTTATTGCTGCTATATTGCTTTTGTCAGTCGTTTACAGCACATTTGTCAAACGCGTTAAAAACATCGTTCTTTTCGCATTTATTCAAACCGGTATTGATACGGTTTTTGTAACGCTCATTGTTTTTTTAACCGGCGGTTTTGTCAGTGTATTCTCGTTTCTGTATTTAGTTGTCATTATCTATTCAAGCATGTTGCTTCCCATGTGGGGGGCGTTGGTCATTGCGGCACTATGCAGTCTGCAGTTCGGGGTCCTGATTGAACTGGAATATTTCGGTTTTCTGAGTCCGATTGGCACCAATGGCAATCTACTGGCGAACGCTTTTGACTGGAGCCAGATATTTTTCAAATTGATCATTACGATGACGGCCTGTTTTGCGGTGGCATTTTTGAGCAGTTTGCTTTCCGAACAGACCCGCAAAACCAAAGAAGAACTGCGCACCATGGAAGGTCACGTCAAGCGGGTTGAGAAAATGGCCGCCATCGGGGAGATGGCTGCTGGTTTGGCCCACGAAATTAAAAATCCGCTGGCGGCATTGACGGGGTCCATCCAGCTGTTGCAAGAAGATATGCGTTATGATTCTGATCAGGCGCGTTTGATGCAAATAATTTTGCGGGAAGCCGATCGTTTGAGTTCGCTGGCCAGTAGTTTTCTCTTTTATGCCCGCCCGCCTGCAGGAAAGGTTGAACGCATAGATCTCAGCCGGGCATTACTTGAAATTGTTGAATTATTTGAAATCGACGGTTCCAGTAACGGACGCGTTAAAACAACCAAAAATATCTCCTCCGATGTATGGATTACCATGGATCCCGGTCATCTTCATCAAATTCTGTGGAATCTGTTGCTAAATGCGGCTGAAGCCATAGATGGAGACGGTAACATCGAGATTGAAATGTTTCCCATTAAAAACAAGTACGCCTGTGTCAAAATTAGCGATAACGGATGCGGCATAACCGCTGAATCGTTAACGACGATTTTTGACCCATTTTTTACCACCAAACCCACCGGGACCGGCTTGGGCTTATCGATTGTTCACCGAATACTTGAGGCTTATAATGCGCTCTTAAACGTCGAAAGTCAGCTCAATAAAGGCACCACCGTTACCTTACACTTCAAACAGATTGACCCTCCGGGCTAACCGACCCTATAGCAACCGAACTCGGTCTTGACAGCGACCGGTAAAATACGATACGAAAATCAGTTTATATCGATGAATACCATCGATTTTCACTATTCGTGCGCCGATGGTTTGACGTCGACACAAATAAACCCCATCAAGCGCAATTACGCCCAACAGCCGAACCCATGTCCGGATGGATTCGCATCCGTCCGGTATCGGTGGTCTGTCGCTTTGTTTTTTTTGGCTGCGGTCTTTGCCGATTATTGACCGGTAGGTGTCGTTACCGCTCGAATTGGAAACAAATGCATACGCTGACGTTAAATTATACTGCTTGTCATAATAATGTTCCGAAAAAAGGATGGCGGCATAAGTGTTGTAGCAAAAAAACGT
>CAZJHF010000258.1:0-5931 GCA_964545505.1 uncultured Desulfobacterales bacterium
AAAGAAAACCACGGCCCGGAAAAAAACAGCCGCTAAACGCAAACCGGCTGCCAAAAAGAAAACGACGGCCCGGAAAAAAACAGCCGCTAAACGCAAACCGGCTGCCAAAAAGAAAACTACAGCCAGAAAAAAAATAACCGCTAAACGCAAACCGGCTGCCAGAAAAGCGACCACCCGGAAAAAGCGGTAGTCCCATAATAGACCTTACAACTAACGGGGAGGCAGTGATCATGTAAAAATGATGATCACACTCCCCGTTAGTGTTTAAAGCAGGTCAGCAAAGGCGACAGATCAAAAAGGTCGTCTGCCAGCTCCCGGCTGGCGTTTGGGCCTTGGAATTTTCTATTTTATTTCAGGTGGTGATTTTGGGGACTGGTTTCGCGCCCTGTTTATTTACGAGGCCGGGGCGCATATTCCCAAACGGAAATCGGTGTGCAGCAAAAGAAGCATTTGATCTTTGATCTCGTATCAGGCAAAAAATAAAAGAGGGATCCGCCCCGGGGCGGATCCCTTCTGATTTGAATTCGGATAGAGCAACGGGTTTCAAACGCTTGATCATTTGGAAACCCTTCCGAAAAAACAGCGTTAGCCTGTCAGCACGAAGGTAACCTTCAAAAGAACTTTATATTCGGATACCTTACCATTTTTGATATCCGCCTGTTGATCTTTAACCCACACGCTTTTCACATTCTTTAATGTTTTGTTGGCACGTTTGACTCCGACTTTGAGGGCATCATCAAAGCTCTTTTTAGACGAAGCAGAAATTTCGGTTACTTTAGCAACGGGCATGGCATCCTCCTTTCACAAGCATAAATGAAATGGTTTTTGAGTTAATGGGTTTCCAGGTTAACGTAGAATTTCAAGCGGCTAAATAAAAATCGAAAATTTGCAATATGAAGAATATGTGCACGCCGAAGTAAAAGTCAATATCTGGAAAGGCATATCTTTATTTAGTGCACAGTGGAGGCTCTGCGGGCCAGTTATTTTACATGTCAGGCTTTCGTTTTTATGCCATCTTTTCAAACGCTTTTATAAGTTGATCGACTTCATTGCGGATATACCGGGTATGCGCCTTTGCCTGTTCCATTGTCATCACCGGAACGTCGGCAGACAGATCCTTTAGCTTTTCTTTGTCGATGCCGATGGTTTTATTGACCATAAACGAATCAACCTCGCCGTTGCCCAAAACATAACCGCAACCACCGGCAACCCCCAAAAATTCACCATCGACAAATATGGGAACTACCAGTTTCATCAGCCCGGCATCACATTCTGAGATGGCCGGCTGTTGGGTGCGCTCAGCCTGGGCAGCTATATTTTGATGCGCCACAGCGCAGATATAGTTCTGGCCTTTATCATCGGCTTTGATAATCGGACAGAGTTTGTTAGCCCAGCGTTTAAATTCGGTAATGCGCACGCCTTGCACGTCAAATACCGAAGCATTTAGGCCGGAACGCTCATTAATTTTTTGTTCGAGTTCAAGCCATTTCTCTACAGGTGCGATGTCGATCAGTTTCATTCCTTTTTCTCCTTGGATTGTTTCGATTTCAGTGCCCTTTTCGGAATCGATATCTTAAATTTCGATCCGTGCGCGGGTTTCGATTCAACGCCTATTTTGCCACCGTGTTGGTCGATGACCTTATCGGCGATAAAAAGTCCCAACCCCGTTCCCTGGTTCCCTTTGGAGGAAAAAAACAGGGTAAACAAATTTTCACGTGTCTCCTGATCCATTCCAATTCCATTGTCTTGAATTTCAAATATGACCTGCCGGGCATTCTGCTCGACTCGAAAAACGATTTGATGCTTTTTGTCAGCCTGATCCTCGAGGCAGGCATCCAGCGCATTTTCCAAAATATTGATCAGCGCCAGTCGTACAACGCCAGCATCGATATCCAGTGTGCCTATGGATTCGTCGAAGTCACGGATAAAGTCGATGTCATTTGTCATTATTTTGGCTTCAACTGTCGCCGCGACATCTTCGGCAAAGTTCAGGCCATCGATTTGCGACCGCTTGAGATCTCTTTCCTTGGCAAAGAAAAGGATGTTGTGAACCAGTTTTCGAATACGATCGACAATCGTTTTTACATCCGTCCATCCATCTTGAACACGTTCCGGTTTGTCCCCGGCAAACCCGGACTCTACCAGATACATACCGCCGTCCAACCCGGTCAGCAGGCCTTTGATCCCGTGTGATATGGAACTGATCTTCAACCCCAGTGACGACAGATGGTCCTGCAGCTTGCGAATCTGGGTGATATTGGTGGACATCTCCATGACGTGAGTGACCTCGCCGGTGGCGTTGCGCAAAGGGGCTGTCCAGATTAAAACGTTGTAACGCTCGCCGGATTTGGCCGTAACCACCATCTCCGAGTGATGAGAACGACCATCTTCAAAAGTTTTGACCACCGGGCAGTTCGGGCACGGCTCGACCCGATGCTTGTAGACCTCATGGCAAAAAGCCCCCTGTTTTACGTCAAAATCCTCTTTAAAGCGTCGATTGGCCGCCGTCAGCCGAAATTGGCGGTCCTGCACCGAGATATAACAGGGCACTTCATCAAAAAGCTGTTGGTAGCGCTGCCGGCTGCGATCCAATTCATCCTGCAGGCGTTTGACTTCGGTTATATCGGCCGATATCTCCACAACCAGCTCGACGTCACCGTCCTGATTTCGAATGGGTGCGGTGTTGACCATAACCGGTGCGTTCTCACCGCTTACGGTCTTAACCATTGCCCGGGTGCGAAGTCCTTTGCCGCTGGTATAAGTCTGGCCGGCCGGACAATTACCCCGGGTGCCGGTTTTCCCGGTATAGATTTCCCAGCTTTTACAGCCGACCTTATCGCCCAGGCGGTCCCGGTACAATGGATTGACAGCCACCACCTTTAGCTCCGGACTGTGAATGGAGACATAGCAAGGCATTTCGTTAAAATAGGTTAAACCGCCTTCCAGATCCAGGGCCATAGCACGCATGGCGGAAGATAGCCCTTCAACCGCCTGCCCGACGGCAACCTGCCGTTCAATTTCGACCAGCTTGGCAGACTTTTCACGCACCAGAGATTCAAGATTTTCAGTATATTGCCGCAACTGCTGCCGCATGCGAATCTTTTCATGTGCCCGGTTTAAGGCAATTTCAAGCACATCGTCGTTGATGGGTTTGGTGACAAAATCGATGGCTTGATACTTGAGACTTTTAATGGCCAGCTCCATGTCGCCGTGGCCGGTTATCATAATCACTTCGGTGTCGGGACTTTCCTGCTTCAGGGTTTGCAAAAGCTCGATTCCGTCCATGCCGGGCATTTTAATGTCGGTGAGCACAATCGGCGGATTTTCCTGGCGGAAGATATCAAGGGCCTCCTTTCCGTCCCGGGCGGTAAAAACCGTATACCCGCTGTCGGTTAGCGCAATGCTGAGGACCTTGCGGATGCCTTCTTCGTCATCAACGATTAATAATTTGTTTTCCATGTCGCTTAGGTTATTAGGTTGCCAGTTGAGCCGGTTTAGCCCGTTAAAATAAGGACAATATCTAGTTTAATTTTCCATACCTGCCAATGGATTAATCCCTCTTCACGAGGACCTTCGGCGGGCATCAGGCTGAACCAATGCGCATTAATTTCATTTTTAAGATGGGTTCTAGCCAATCGTATTTTTAACGATCCCGACCAATTTCTCCGGATCAAAGGGCTTTTTAACAAAGGCAACGGCGTCTTTAACCGCATGGTCGCCATCGATCCCGCTGACCACAATCACCGGCGTGTTCTTTAATTCTTTGTCTTTTCGAAGCTTGCGGTAAAAGCGGGGGCCCCATTCGCCGGGCATTTGCAAATCCAGACAGATCAGATCCGGCTTTTCCGCTTTGACCATTTCCAGCCCTTCCATGCTGCTGGAGGCGTTGCAGGTGACATAACCGTTATCACTAAACACCGCCTTTAAATATCTGACGATCGCCGGGTCATCGTCAATAATTAAAATTTTTTTTGGCATAGGTTCCTCCCCTTTGTCTAAGTTGAGCGTTTCAAATTTAAAATATGGACAAAACTTTTTAATTGAAACGCTCAGCTAAGACTTTGATATTATCTGACATGACATGTCCCGCACATCACCGGGCCTTTTTCTTGTGCAAGATGACAGCCTTTGCAATTGGTATGGAATGCCTTGCGCAAACCGGGCATATCGCCCGAGCCCTTCTCATCATGGCATTCGGAACAGCTTTGATCCTCTGAGGACTCATCTTCCAATTTATTGCCGTCTTCGTAAACATGATGGCATTCAGCACAATCTTCCAGGGCCGCTTTTTCGTTGTGTTCATCGTGCCGAAAAACGGCCGGCGGTCGTTGCCTTTTGGAGAACCCCTCATCTTCGATCAGCTCCATATCTTCCTGAGAAAATGCCGGCATCAATACGGCACCACCAAACAGCAAAGCCAATAATATAAATAGCCCTTTTCTCATCGCCTTAACTCCTTTTTAAATTCAGGTTCACAGGTTCTGCGTTCAGGGTTCAGGGTTAATCTGAACCTCAGAACCTTTGAACCTCTGAACCTCATGAGGGTTTTTCGATCACATCATATAAAATATCACTGATAAATTTTATCTCATAGCCCAGTCCGTAATGATGGTTGATATCCTCAAGGCCGCTGTGACAATTGTGACAGGGCGCAATCAGTATTTTGGCACCCCTGGATTTGGCTGCAAAAAGCTGCTCGGCTTTGATGCGGTTGCCGTCCATGCGCGTCATCTTGTAAGGCGGACCGCAATTGATCACCCCGCCACCGGCACCGCAGCAGTAATTGTGTTCACGGTTGGGATGCATCTCGATCAGCTGTTCACAGATGGCGTTGATCACGTAGCGGGCTTTATCAGCCAACCCGCCACCTCGAATCACATTACAGGGGTCGTGCAGCGTAACAGGTGTTTTAAATTTTTTAGCAATGGTGATTTTTTTGTCTTTGATCAACTCATAGTAAAAGTCAATGGCATGCACGATGGGTACGGGCGGCATGCGCCAGCCCAGCCAGCGGTTACCCATATCGTACACCGAGCGAAACGCATGGCCGCATTCACCCATCACAATTCGGTTCACGCGCAAACGGGCGGCGGTTTCAAAATGGGCCCGTTTCACCCGCCCCATGATCTCATTGTCACCGGTATACATGGCCATATCACTGTTGTCCCAGCCGGGCGTGGCCGGCATGGTCCAGTTTACCCCGGCCACATCCATGATGACCGCCGCCTGGTAGAGCAGCTGGGCCTGAAATTTGGGCTCAGGCCCAATGACCGAATACATGATGTCAGCTCCCTCTTTTTCTAACGGAATCCGCAAGGTGGGAATTTCGGCCTGGGCTTCTTCTTCCTGCCACTGCAGCGTATCAATCCATTCATCATCTTTGACCCACATCTGGTTCATCGTAGCGGCATGGCTGTGGGCGGTGTCCTGAATGTAAAGCGGCGTAACACCCAGCAAATGGCAGATGCGCCTGACGGTCAGCATTATATAGGCGATGTCGATGCCAAACGGGCAGTACATGGCGCAACGCTTGCAGGCATTGCATTGCGTCGATGCAATCTCAGATGCGTTTTTAATGAATTCGGCGCTGACCTTTCCTTTGGCCTTGAGCATTTTCCACAGGGTTTGCTTCACCTTTCCCACCGGTGAGTACTGCGGATCCTTATCATGCGAAAGGTAATAATGGCAGGCTTCAGAGCACAGGCCACAGTGAACGCAGGTTTCGACATAGGCTTTAAGCCGAGCGCCGGATTCACCTTTTAAAACACGGTCGATGACTTTTTCTATTCGTTCCTCGGTCAGGTTTTGCGCGCCAACATCGAGCCCCTCATCGATTATCTTCTTTTTTTCCTTTATCGCAGCTTCAGCCATCCTCGGCCTCCTGTATGACGATATTTGTCATTTCATTATAAAAGTTAAATTTTATTTTAA
>CAZJHF010000259.1:0-5909 GCA_964545505.1 uncultured Desulfobacterales bacterium
CTCATTTCACCAATTTCATCCAGAAAAATGGTCCCTTGGTCCGCAAGCTCAAATTTTCCGATCTTGCGCCCGGTTGCTCCGGTGTAGGCGCCTTTTTCATGTCCGAAAAGCTCATCTTCTAGCAAAGTTTCCGGCAGGGCGGCGCAATTGAGAACGATCATGGACTCATCTTTGCGGGCTCCCGCACGGTGAATCAATCGCGCGAGCAATTCCTTGCCCGTACCGCTCTCTCCCAGAATTAAAGTGCTGGCTTTTGAATTTGCAACCTTAACGGCATCGGAAATCACTTTTCTGAGTGCCGGGCTCTCTCCAATGAGCTCGTATTTGAGATCCAATTCTTCCTTAAGATCCCTGATTTCTTTTTTATCATGTTCGATTTTACGCGCGTTGCCAATGCCGACAGCAGCCAGATCTGCAAAAACCGATAGTTTCGTTAAATCGGCACCGGTAATCTCACTTCCGTCGGCCTTATCGATAATTTCGACAACGCCGATAATTTCACCTCTAACTTTCATCGGAACGCAGGCAATAGAGCGTGTTTCAAATCCAATGCTTTCACTGATTTCCTTGTACCAGCGAGGATCCTCAGATACATTCGGGATCAACAGCGGTTCGCCCGTCTGGGCAACGTATCCGGCGATACCCTGCCCGATCTCAATTTCAAACTGTTTGACATCATCTTTTTTCTCGCCGGTGGCCACCTTGAAGTACAATCGTTGCGTTTTTGGATCCAGCAGCAACAGTGAACTGGCCTTGGCATCCATCATCCGCGTGGCGGTTTCAATGATCAGTTCGAGCAGCTGATCCAGGTCCTGCACCGACGATACCCAGGTGGAGATTTCCTTCAGGCGACCAATGGAAATAGCGGCAGGGTTTGCAATTTTATCCATTTTTATACACCTTAAAGCGGCTTTCGAATTTTTCTGCCAGATTATGAAAATTGGGCTTAGCGAACCTTTTGTCCGTCTTTGTAAACATTATAAATTAAAAAATATCAATTGTTTAAAATTTAAATCGATGCTCAGGACGCTTGTTTGCTGAGCGCATTAGTTTTGGCGTGTATTCACTTTTGTATACGAATTATAGCATAATTCAAATTCTTGTCAAATTCTATTCACCTTAATGTGCACTTTTTTGAAAATATTTTGATTTCAGTCGTGAAATTGTGGCCTGCTCCCACTCAACTGAATATGTCAGAAAATATTTCATACCGCCATACCAGGGGTAATGAACCCAAAAAGATACGCCGAAAAAGTCAAAATAGGCCCGCTGGGTAACCTTTGTTTTCTGGCCCTCAGATCCCGCCGATTCGAGCTGAATAGATCCGTGATGAAATTTTTGACCGCACTCCTTTGGATTTAAAAGTTTAAAATCCAGGCGATATGTGTCTGGAAAGACTTTTGTTTGCCAGCGAAATTTGGCGTTGGGTTTGTGGATATACACATCCTCGCTGAAAACATCTTCGGTCACAACCACATTATCGTGCTGGCTGATCAATCGATGCGTTATAATAAATTTGTTGGTTGTTAAAAATGCATTATCAAAATCCGTTTTAAATTTCCAAAAAGCATCCAGCGGAGCGTCAACGACATATACGAGCTCGTACCCCCTTCCGCCCTGTTGAGCCGGTGGGATTTTACGGATAAGCGTTTTCTCCTCAAGAGGTTCCGTTTTTTCTGCCTCTTGGGCCGGCAGTTCAACGTTCAGAAATGGCAGGCAAACAAGGCATGGGACCCAAAGGATCCATAATAGCAGACGAATATGCATGGGTTATCTCAGACGGGATCAATGGTCGATGTACTGTTCATTTAAACGGCAGGTCACACAAAACGAAGGCCAGGGAACAGATAATAGAAAAAATGAAAAGGTCTCAGAATCAGCATACGGTTATCTGTCCTCTGTCAGCTGACCCTATGAAGTGACTTGAGATACGATGTGTTCACCTATTTTTTCGGCGGAACGTCCAAATAATTCTTCAACGGCGATGCCTTCAAGCAATTGATCGTTCCAGATAATGCTGTTTTCTTGAACAATATTTTGGATATGTTCGTATTTGCCGCCCAGGGCTTTGATTTTTGCGCTCAGCGGAATGTTATCTTTAGTTATAATATGCAGTAGAAGCAAATTTTCAATGATGCTCGGTGAAGACGGTGAATTTGATAGGACCGGAATAACAGTGATGCTACGATCATCTTTGCGCCCTTTGCCGATATAAACGTTGCCCTGTCTGACGATTATACGCTTGGTTCCTTTCAACTGGGCATCGGTCTCAACCCGTGATTGGACATTATTGGCAGCACCGCGTTTGGCAACAACGTCAATGGTCGTTTCTTTGACCGGTTCACCCAACAGATTTAAGCCTTCAATACGATAGAGAATTGATCCACTGATATCACGAATAATGTCCTGTAAATTTTTTAACACGATAATATTGCTGGCCGTTAGCTGAGAAACGGTGATATTTTCCGCTGCCAGAGCGTCAAATAATATGCCTTCCAGGCGCTCGCTGATCCGACTGGTACCGACGGTAACGGTTTTCGCCTGGTGTTTGATGGCATCCACCGGGCGGGCGAGAAAGTTAATTGCCTGCCCCAGGCAGGCAAACGTTGCATTGATCATATTTGCAGCGGTGCCTTTCTGGCTGAAATCAAGTTCAAAATCAGAAACCGGCAACCGTCCGGATAAATATTTGAGCAGCAAGGTTAAATCCGATGTGACATCCGATCCGATGGCCACCGGAAATTGTTTTTTTGCTTTTTGGGTTCTAAAGGCCTTATCAAAATGAGCGACTTTCTCCTGGAATGCTTTTTCAAGAATAATTTCGTATACCGTTAAGCCCTCTGCGGCATGCGTCTTGATGCTGGTTTGCAGGTCCTCTTGGAAGCGATATAAAAATCGTGAGCCGTTATTGATGGACAGCGCAGCATAATAGCCCCAGATATGCCCCACCAGTGTATTCAGGATGGGTGCCAGGTGTTCTTCAACCGCCGGAACCTGAAAAACATCGGCGGCATAGGGATGAAAACGATCTTCACCTTCATTGACGATGACTACAGGGGTTGCCTTGTGGGCTTTGAATATGGCCGTATCCTTGACAATATCGCCGATGACGGTGCTTCTTGAACCGGCAGCGCACACGATGATCAACGGCTCTGAAGACAGATCAATGTGTTTTTTATCTTCAACAAAATCGGAGGAAATCGTTTTATAGCACAGCTCACTGAGTTTGATACGAATTTCGTCGGCGGCTGCTTTGTTGGGTCCGCTGCCAACAGCCGCCCAGTAAGTTTTGGTTACAGCCAGTTTCATGGCTGATCGCTTGATAGCCTCTCGCAGCGCAAGGACCTTGCGCATATGAGAAGGCAGGGCCAGCAGGCGCTGGGTTTCTTGGTCGACAAATGCATCATCCCGACGATTTTTCACCCTGGCGATATACAAACCCAAAACGGCACCGGCGACAATTTGGGAGTAAAAGGCTTTGGTGGAGGCAACCGACATTTCAATGTCCCGACCGCTGCTGGTATACATGACCCCGTCGACCTTAAACGTGATGTCTGAATCCCGGCGATTGACAATCGCCAGCGTATAGGCCCCCCGCTCTTTGACCATATCAACCGTACGGTTGGTGTCGGTGGTCGTGCCGGATTGGCTGATCGCCACAACCAGCGTGTCCGTCATGGCATGCTGGCTGTCATTTTCATTTAATTGAAAACCACTGAATTCCGAAGCTTTTAAAGCGCTGATCTGAATGGAGGGGTTGTCCAGATAGTAGTTCAGGATATTGGCGCAAGCCAAAGCGGCGACACCGGCGGTGCCCTGACCGATGAAAAAAATACGCTTTATCTGATCGGTTGCCAGCGCCTTTTGCAATGATCGGGGGATGATCGTTTCATCCAGGGCAATCGTATATTGTGATGGGTCATCTTCTTTGAATTTCCAGCGGTTCTGCAGTGTTTTGTCAACCGATGCCGGCGATTCTGAAATTTCCTTTAAAAAATAGTGCGGAAAATTTTGACGATCAATATCCCGGGTCGTTATTTCAGTATAATTTATGTCGCTTTCCCCTAGCACCAATGGCGTACCATCGTAAAAACAGGCCTTAATGCCATCCAGTCCCCCCTTGCTTGTCTGGTCCAAAATAAAAATTTGTCCCTGGGTGCGACCCTGTTTGCCGGTGATGGCTTTCTCGCCATCCAATTTGAGGTAATAGGGTGTTTCTTCTACGAAGCCGTAAACCTCGGAGCTGGCCATATAGTGTTCATCTGCAAGGCCAACAAAAATAGCTTGCCCGCTGCCTCTTTGCGCCAGAAACAGCTTGCCGGGTGCCAGATCTGTGTGCATGGAGATGGCATGAGAGCCCTCAAAATCGTTGACGGCCAGTCGAAAGGCCTCTTCGATCCCATGGCCCTGGTGGACATACCGCTGGATTATAAGCGGAATTATTTTGGTATCGGTGGTGATGTCGCTGTGGATTTGGGTGCCAGATCCCTCTATATCGGCCTTTAGACGCTGGAAGTTATCAATATCGCCATTCAGGCAGGTATGAATAATGCCGCATCTGGCGCTGGCATTACCAGTGGTGTAACTATCGACAGGATGACAGTTGGCCTCTGTGATGGCGCCCACCGATGCCCAGCGCGTATGCGCTGAAACCGTTTCAAAATCAGCTGGAATCATCGCCAGGATCTGAAAGACGGCATCGTCTGCAATCTGTCGGCGCAAATAATCCACATTGTCACCCAGGCTGCCGATTTCCAGAGCAATTTTATAGGTGACTGCCACGGCCACCTGAGTTTTTCCGCCGGCCCGGGTGGAAGCCCGGTAATTGATACCCCCGTTGACGAGTGGGTCCGGATCGCAGCGTTCTTTAAACTGAGCAAGGTGACCGGCCTGTTTGAGCGTTTCCTGGCATTTTTGAAAATCGGCCTCCTTAAAAATAAACATGATGGAAATTCCCGCAGAATCCCTGCCCCTGACCTCGAGTCGATCGATACTGTTCAATACCGCATTGAGCTTTTTAAACAAGCTCACGTTTGCCGGTGAAGGGTTTTTGAAGCCGTGGTCCAATAGGTTTTGAATTTTTACAATATTGGCAATAATATCATTTTGGAGACACCAAAGGATGTCCTTTAATTTTTCAATGGCTCGGGCCATCAGCTTGACATGCTGGGCGGAAAGATGGCCCATTTGAGCGGTCAGCAGGTCACTTTCAGAGGCCGTCAAGGCGGCCAGGTGCTTTGCCATCTGCTCAATTTGACCTTGGGCCTTTTCGTCTGAAAAAATCAAAAAAAAGGGTGCGTCGGTATTGAATGCGTGTACCTTGTGCCAGAGAGCCTCCATTTTATCTTGGCCGCCCAGATAATCGTGATCCAAACGATTGGCTGACGCGCATGATTGATAACCGTTGGCCGCTATCTGGCTGATCAATTTTTCGAGTGAATCGAGGTTGAGCCTGCCTGCTGCCGGCTTTTCATTTTTGAACGCCACAATTCCGGCAATGCCGCAAAAAAACGTGGCTTGCCGGCAAGGGAAAAACACGATAGATCCATGCGGAATCCGCTCGATAAATTTTCCGATGTAAACATCGGCCGCAAGAAGTTTTCGGAACCATTTAGCATGCCGGCTAAAAATACGATCGCTAGATTTTAAACGCTGCAGTCGTCTGGTTAAAAAGGGTATTTTCATTTTTATTTTTTTCTGAATCGTTGAATATTCATCAACACCGTCTACCTGGCATAAAACAATATTATCGCGCATCGAGCCCCGGGGGTCAAGAATTCAGTTTAGCTGGCTTTAAGTACCAAGTCTCTATTCGCCTCTACTATGGTTTCAGTGAGAAGGTATCAATAGGGTTCAGGTGTCAGCAAAAAGCCGACGAATAGTCATCGCATGGAATTCAATGAAGGGTA
>CAZJHF010000260.1:0-5830 GCA_964545505.1 uncultured Desulfobacterales bacterium
TGGGATTATTCCTTTTACACTAGGTCGTCCGTTTTTCATATTACCAGGTGTCAGGTGTCAGTGTTCAGGTGTCAGGATTAAGAACCTGGTGAAAATCATCAGGTTCGGCATGACCTCTTTTTTTCTGAGACCCGAAACCCGAAACCTGAAACCTGAACCGCCTTCGGCGGAACTTTTGAATGCTGACACCTGACACCTGAACACTGACACCTTAATTTAGAAAGAGGAAAAAATGTACTTTCAGGATGTCATTGCAGAGCTGAACAAATTCTGGGCCCGCAAGGGCTGTGTGATGGTGCAACCATATGATCTGGAGGTGGGCGCCGGGACATTTCATCATGCCACGACCCTAAAGGCTCTGGGACCTGAGCCGTGGAATGTCGCCTATGTCCAACCTTCGCGACGGCCGACCGACGGTCGATATGGCGATAATCCCAACCGGCTGCAGCATTATTATCAGTATCAAGTGCTTTTGAAGCCATCGCCTTTTGACGTCCAGAAGCAATACCTGCAGAGCATGAAGGCACTGGGCATCGATCCGTTGGATCATGATATCCGTTTCGTGGAAGATGATTGGGAATCACCCACCCTGGGCGCTTCCGGTCTGGGCTGGGAAGTCTGGCTGGATGGCATGGAGATCACGCAATTTACATATTTCCAGATGGCTGGCAGTATTGAATTGCATCCGATCCCCGTTGAACTGACCTACGGTTTAGAAAGAATTGCGATGTATCTTCAGGGTGTCGACAATGTTTATGATCTGCAATGGAATGCCGACATCAAGTACGGTGACGTGCATCATCAGCAGGAAGTTGAGCAGTCGATCTATAATTTTGAAAAAGCTGATGTATCCGTTTTATTTGATCTGTTTAAAAAATACGAGGCAGAGTCCAAGCGGCAAATTGAAAATGGGCTTGTTTTGCCGGCCTATGAATATTGCTTGAAATGCTCCCATACGTTTAATCTTCTCGATGCCCGCGGTGCCATCAGTGTCACGGAAAGAACTGGTTATATCGGGCGAATAAGAAACCTTGCCCGCGCCTGTGCAGAAGGATATTTGAAACAGCGTGAAGATATGGGTTTTCCGCTGCTCAAAAAATAAGGTTCAGGGGTTCAGAGTTCAGGGTTCTGGGTTCGGCGTTTTTGACTGTTGGCTTCTCACTCCTGGCAGATGGCCAGCAAGCAGCCAATAACCAGCAGCCAGCAACCTCTGAACCTTTGAACCCGAAATAGAGGATATTATGGAAACGTTATTACTTGAAATTGGAACCGAGGAAATCCCCGCAGGATACATTAAACCGGCTATAGATGCGCTGGCGGCAACATTGCAGAAAAAGTTGAGCGAAGCCCGTATTGATCACGGTTCGGCAAAAACATACGGGACGCCCCGGCGACTTGCCGTTCGAATCGACAACGTTGCTGTCAAACAGCGACCGCTAAAGACCGAATTGACCGGGCCGCCGGTAAAGGTTGGATTGGATTCGTCCGGCAAACCGACGGTGGCTGCCAAAAAATTTGCCGAGAAAGCGGGTGTTAAAATTGCCCAGTTGAGTATTAAAGAAACCAAAAAAGGCGCCTATTTATGCGCGCAAAAAAAAGAACGGGGTCAGGCAACGCGAACCCTGCTCAAAGTTATCCTGCCAAAGGCGATACTGGCCACCCCGTTTCCCAAAACCATGCGCTGGGCGGATCTGGACATCACCTTTGCCAGGCCGATTCATTCCTGCCTGGCCCTACTGGGTTCTAAGATTATTTCTATCAAACTGGGAAATGTAAAAGCCAATCGTTACGTCAACGGGCATTATTTCATGAATCCCGCTAAAATCAAAATTAATTCAGCCGATGATTATATTGGCTGCATGAAAGATGCCCAGGTGATTGTTGATCTGGATGCGCGTCGCAAAGCCGTCGAAAGCGAGATCGCTGCTGCGGCAAAGAAAGTCGGCGGTCGTATTTTGCCCGACAAGGGTTTAGTGGACATTGTCACCAATCTGGTGGAATATCCGGTGGCCGTGGCCGGTGAATTCGATAAGGAATTTCTCGAATTACCCGATGAAGTTCTGATTACCGCCATGCGGGAACACCAGAAATATTTTGCAGTTATCAATAAATCCCGCAGGTTGTTGCCTTATTTTATCGCTGTTAATAATACCAAGGCCCGCGATATGAAACTGGTGGCCAAAGGCCATGAGCGCGTGCTGCGCGCACGCTTGGCCGATGCTCAGTTTTTTTACGAGGGTGATCTGGAGGTCTCGAATGATCAGCGGGTCGAAAAACTAAAAGGCGTTTTATTTCAGGCCCAGCTGGGCACGATGTATGAAAAAGCACAGCGTGTTGCCAAAATCGGTAAATTCATTGCTAAATCGGTGGATATCGGGTTGTCACACGAAACGCAGGCAAACGGGCTTAAAGCTCAGGTGGCCCGAGCTGCAAAGCTGTGCAAGTCGGATCTGGTTAGCCAGGTGGTTGGAGAGTTTCCCAAACTGCAGGGTGTTATGGGCAGAGTCTATGCCACGATTGCGCGTGAGTTGCCAACGGTATCAGCTGCCATAGAGGAACATTATCGACCCACGTATTCCGGCGGTCCGCTGCCGGAAACCATAACCGGATCCGCTCTGAGTATTGCCGATAAAATCGATTCCATCTGCGGATTTTTCAGTGTCGGACTCACACCCACCGGGGCATCCGACCCATACGCCTTAAGGCGCCAGGGAATCGGAATCATTCAAATCATGAACGACAAGGGATTTTCCTTTTCTCTGAGAAAACTGATCAAAAAAAGCCTGAGCCAATTTAACTTGAAGGATTCGGGTGACCTGAAAAAACTGACGCGTAAGGTTTATACCTTTTTTCAAAACCGCATTGTCCAGCTGCTGGCCGATCAGGGATATGCGAGGGATACCATCGCTGCGGTTGTGGAAGTGTCCATCGATAATGTGACTGAATTATGGAGCCGTCTGGACGCCCTCGAATCGCTCAAAGCCAAGGCGGATTTTGAGCCCCTGGCGGTCGCCTTTAAGCGGGTGGTTAACATTTTAAAGAAATCGGGCAAACTGCAGGATAAGCCCAGACCCGGGGAATTGCAAGAAAATTTGTTTGAACATGAAAGCGAAACAGCGCTATTTACGGCCTATCAGAATGTTGAAAAAACGGTGTCAGATGCCATGCAAAAGGGCCTTTATGAAAAAGCGCTGCAGGATATCGCTACGTTGAGAGGTCCGGTAGATGCCTTTTTCGATGGCGTCATGGTTCTGGCTGAAGACAAAAGCGTACGCCGGAACCGCCTGGCTCTGCTTGAACATATCGCAGCGTTGTTCAGTCAAGTAGCTGACTTTTCAAAACTATCGACCTGATGCCACCGATTATAATTTGCAGCGCGTCAACGTAAGTTTTGCCCATGTATGGCGGATTTGTACCCGGCAGGGTTATTTTGCAGCGTTGCTTGTGGTCTGGATCAAAAAATTGGGGTTATTCCGGTAGAGAATAGAGCGGGGGAAAATAATCTCGCTCTTTTTTAATTTCTGCGACTATTTTTTCCACATCTGTGGTCGTCCATTCGCCATCTGCATTATTATTTTGCAGTCCTTCCAGGCGTAAGGCTGAAGCAATCATAGTCAAATTGGCACCGACCCGGTGTAAATCCCTGACCATCTGAAAGATTTTGTCCTTCTGGGGATGATCTTGCCATGGTTGCTTTTTGCCGATAACCACCACGTTCAGGGGCAGTCTCTTATCGGCCGTATGATCTGGGGCAATCTTGTCGATTTTGTGTACGATTTTTCTAAGTTCATTGCTGATATCGTGCAACTGTTGAGAAAGAAGTTTCTGTTCGGCTTGCGAATCCCTGGATCTCTGTTTCGTTTCAAACAGGTTAACGACTGCCTTTTCAACCATTTTGCTCAAGGTTTCTCCGGTTCTTTTTTTATGAAGCTCAAGCTTGCGCTTTAATTCAGCTGGCACCTTGATCGTCAGGGGCTTCAGGCCTTCATCAAATTGTTTATCTTCTGGTTTCATACCCCCAGACCTTTGCATTGGGTCCTCTTATTAAATGATAGGAATTCCTTCTCAAAAGATTGTTATG
Organism: uncultured Desulfobacterales bacterium; assembly: GCA_964545505.1. Taxonomy (GTDB): domain Bacteria; phylum Desulfobacterota; class Desulfobacteria; order Desulfobacterales; family JAHEIW01; genus JAHEIW01. The sequence continues at coordinate 4,082 of CAZJHF010000260.1, forward strand.
TATTTTTAAAGCACATGTCAATATAAAATTCGGTGAAATATCAATTAGTTATTTATTATTTACATCAAATATTATACTATATTCATTTTTTGAACTGTTATCCAAAAGGAAATCATCGAAACAGCAAACATGGGATTTGCCCCACTTGCATTGAGATATGCCCCGGCAGCCGGTTGTTTGCCCTTACTCAATTAATGTGATTAAAAAAAATTTTTGACATGATTCTAAACGGTTATATCTTATTGCGAAAAGTTTGCGTTAGCTGGCACAGATGTTGAAATTTTTCTGATCCCAAAAGGCATAGACGCGTAACATAGCCGACAGCATCATACAGCAGTAGCAATAAAGAACACAAATCGAGAACCTCTCTTTACAAACCTTTACCCCGCGCCGTCTCATAATTGTTTATGCGGCTGCCACAGCAAATTCCTTAAACTCATTGAAAGGAGGAGGGACATGAAAAAAAATTATGCATTTTTAATCTTAGTGTTTTTGATGGGGGCTGTATTCCTCAGTTGCCAGACCCATCCGGCACCGGTGGTCCAACCGCAGTTTCAACCGGTGGACCTCAACGCCAAACTCAAATCCGGCGCTTACAAGCCCAAAGTTAATAATTTTGCTGCTATTTTGGATGCGTCGCCATCAACCAGAAGAGTCGTGGGGGACCGCTCGAGTTTTGAATCCTCCAAAGCTTTTCTATACCGCATGAACCGGACGATTCCGCAGATGACGCTGAATTCCTCGTTAAGATCTTTCGGGCATTGGCAGGACGGCGGGGAGACAACCCTGCACTATGGCCCCACGCGCTGGGAGAGGGGATCTTTTCAAAGTGCGCTGGACGGCGTAGCTGAAGGCGGGGGCAGAAGCCCTGTCGATCAGGCCTTTGATCTGACCAGCAACGATATGGGCAGCATGTCCGGGCGCACTGCGGTGATCCTGGTCGGTGACGGAGAATATCGGGGTTTCGACGGTGCCGATGCTGCCAAACGCCTGAAGGCACGTTACGGTAACAATGCGTGTATCTTCACCGTTTTGACCGGCCGCGCAGAGCCCGAAGACATCGCCCTCATGAAGGCGATTGCCGCTGCCGGCCAATGTGGCTCTTATGCAAAAGCAAGCGACCTGGAATCGCCACAGGCCATGGCCGGCTGGGTGGAATCTGTTTTTCTGACAAAATCACCGGCTAAAGCAGTGGCTCCGACTCCGGCCCCGGCCCCGGCTCCTAAGGACAGCGACCGCGATGGTGTTTACGATAAAAACGACAAATGTCCTGACACGCCCAGGGGCGCCACGGTGGATGGGCGCGGGTGCTGGGTGTTGACCGGCGTCACCTTCGATACCGCCAAATGGGACATTAAATCCAGATACTATCCAATCCTGAATAATGTGGTTTCCATCCTTGAGAAGAATCCGTCTCTGAGGCTGGAAATTGAAGGACACACCGACAACCGCGGTTCAGCCGCTTACAACCAGCCCTTATCTGAAAATCGCGCCAAGGCTGTTATGGACTACTTTATTGCCAGAGGCATTGCCTCAAACCGCCTGTCGGCCAGAGGCTATGGGTTTGAACGACCGGCAGCGACGAATGACACCGCTGACGGCCGCGCACAGAACCGACGGGTTGAGTTGCGGCCTTTACCGTAACCCAATAACATATTCCGTAAAACCAATGGGGGTGGATGCAATTGCATCCACCCTTTTTTTGGTGCGCCAGGCATGGCGTGTAGCGCTTTTAATAGCGCTGTTTCA
>CAZJHF010000261.1:0-5823 GCA_964545505.1 uncultured Desulfobacterales bacterium
GCGCCCAGGTGATCGCCGAATTTGAGCGTGCTACCGAAGAGTTAGCCCGGGCCGACAGGGAAATATCAGCGGCCGACTCATCCGCCTGATACAGGAGCTTACACTCACCGCAGCAATACGTGCACGCCCACCTGCAAATCGACTGTGAACCGAAAATTGCAAAAAGCATCGATGCCAATCCCAGGGTTGATTTAGAGCGACAAACGTGGCATCTATCTGCTCTGTTAGCCCGAATTTTCTCTTTTTCTTTTATGCTTACTGATTAAAGCCTAATCTATCGCTTATCTGAAGTGACATGGATTCTATTGCCATTATCATCGCCATTGCCCTTTCTGCAACCTTTGTGCTGGCAGCACCGCTGAATGCAGCTGCCCATCAAATCTACAACCGCTTCGCCGGTCGCCTGAGGGCCTATGAAACCGGCGCACGCCATCCGGATGATCAGACCCTTGATCCGGGTGAGGTTGAAATTGCCATCTTCGGGATGGGGCGGGTCGGCACCGGTGCTTTCGAGTTCTTGCAGGCACACTACGATCATAAGATTATCGGATGTGATTCGGATCCACTTAACGTGGGGTCACATCAAAAAGCCGGTCGGAACGTCATTTTGGGCGATCCCACAGACCTGGATTTCTGGGAGAGAATCGATCCTAAAAATAAAGACGGCGGCAGTAAAATCCGCCTGGTATTGCTCGCCATGCCGCATTACACCGCCAATATGGAAGCCGCCCGGCTCATGACCGCGCACCGATTCAGCGGTCTGATTGCGGCCAGCGCACGCTTCGACGATGAGGTCTCGGCACTAAAAGAAGCCGGTGTGCATGCCGCCTATAATTTTTTTGAGGAAGCCGGCGCCGGTTTGGCCGAGGCGGCTTACGAAAAATTGGAGGGACATTTGAGAGGAAAAACATAGGAGATACAAATGAAACATATCAAACTGCTACTCAATTTCTGCTCTATTCTGGGTGCTGTTGTTCTGCTGACCGCAACGGCTACCATGGCCCTTGCAGAGTCTCACATCCCCCTGTCCGGCGGGCAAACCGTTTACGTGCCGATTTATTCCCATATATACAGTGGCCTGAAAGGACGCCCGTTTGGGTTGGCCGCCACGCTCAGCATTCGCAACACCGATCCCAAACATGCCGTCACCCTGGTGTCGGTCAAATATTTTGACTCCGCGGGCAAGCTGGTCAAAGAATACCTAGAAAAGCCGGCTGAACTGGCGGCCATGGCCTCTACCCGCTATATTCTGCCCGAAGGAGATACCACGGGGGGATCCGGTGCCAATTTTCTGGTGAAATGGAAATCAGCAAAAAAAGTCAATCCCCCCCTGATCGAAGGGGTGATGATCGGCACCCGCTCCGGTCAGGGCATTTCCTTTGTTTCCCGCGGCCAGGCTATTAACGATCAAGACCGATAGTGTCGTGCCACAGGAATAATTTACAATTATTTTAGAAATGCAAAAGTCATTGCGAGGAGTGAAACGACGACGCAATCTTATCCGCGATCGCGGATCATCCCGAGCGATGCTTCGCATCGGATTGCTTCACTGCGCTCGCAATTACCGTTTTAGCGTTGAAAAATTATTAAAAGAACATGTGGGACATAACACTAGAACGCATTTCAAAAATGCAGCCGGGTCAATTGAAGGCAGCTTTTTTGACTCTTTATCGTTGATTTAGGGTAATAATGGACCTATTATAATACTTTTATTAGTTCAATTTGACCTTATCAACAGGAGTAATCAAAAAAAACATGCAAAATCGATTTCATTTCCTCATCGTATCTCTGTTTTTGGCTCTGTCTGTCCTCTTTAGCGTCGCTGCCTGCCGCGAAGCGCCGCCAACGCCGGTTGAGCGCATTCGCGCCATCAAAACCATCACCGTTTCAGAGCATGCCTCCGGTAGAAGCAGACAATTTTCTGGCGTGCTCGAAGCCGCCGACCGTTCCAGCATCAGTTTTGAGGTTTCCGGCAACGTGCGGGAAGTGCGCGTCGATGTGGGCGCCAGAATCACCAAAGGCCAGGTGCTGGCCGTCCTGGATAAGCGTACTTATAACCTGAATGTGCGGGGCGCCGAAGCCGAACTGGGGCGCGCCAAAGTCCAGTTGGCCGATAAGCGCAACGACCTGGACCGCTTCCAGCGCATCAACAAACAGGACCCCGGCGCCGTCAGCCAGGCCGCCCTGGACCAGTCTCAAGCTGCGGTCGACAGCGCTCGAAAACAGGTGCAATTTGTTAAATCACAACTGAAGCTGGCACAACGCGATCTGGAAAAAACCGTTCTGCGGGCGCCCTTTGACGGCGTGATCGCCACCCGCAATGTGGAGCCGTTTTTTGAAGTCGCCCGCGGCCAAAAATTGTTCGATGTTTTTGAGAATACCGGCATGGAAGTGGCCGTCAGCATCCCCGAAGATCTCATCGAAGATATCCGGATGGACCAGAAAGGGGAAATCCAATTTTCCGTCATCGCCGACCGCACCTATAAAGGCCACGTGACCGAGATCAGCAAGGTGGCCGGCACCGCCAATGCGTTTCCAATCAAACTCACCGTTGATAATCCGGACGCGCGCATTCGCCCCGGAATGACCGCACGCGCAACCTTGATGATTGCAAGGGATGACGAAAAAGCCGCCTATCTGGTGCCAATATCAGCGATTGCTCAGCGGGACAAAACCAGCGATGCATTCGTCTTTATCTATGATCCCAAGACGTCGACCGTAAAAAAATCCATGATCGACGGCAGCAGCGTGCGCGGCAACAATGCTGTTATCATCGACGGGGTCAAGGCAGGCGACATTATCGCTGTGGCCGGCGTCAGCTTTTTAGAGGACGGCCAGAAGGTGAAACTGATGGAGCCGCCGCCCGAAAAAACGGATTTCGAGCTTCGAAAGGCTGAATAGTCGAAAGTTTTTAACCACGAACCCGCCCGCTTCGCCTGCCCTCGGCCATGAGCCCTTCGGTCATGAGCTCAGGGTCGAATGACTCGGGCCGAATGGAGCGGCTTCCGTCTTCGCATATGCTTCGCCGGACAAGCGCGATGGTGGATGTGGGATACAAAAATCACATAGATAAAAATCAACCGTGCATTGCAGTTTAAAATATCGGATCAGCAAAGCATTTAAAATCCGCAATCCGAAATCTGCAATCCAAAATTTTATTGACTCCATTGCTCCAACGCTCCAAATCGTTCATTCAAATTACCAGAGCTAATCTAGCCATCTTAATTATTTTTTGAATTAACTTACAAGGAACGCGAACATGTCTGCCATCACCAACTTTTCCCTGGGCACGCAACGCCTGACGATGGTGATTATATTTACCATCATCGTTGCCGGTCTGGGTCAGTTTTTCACCTTTCCGCGCCTGGAAGATCCGGCCATTGTCATCCGTGAAGTCGTTGTGACCGCCTTTTTCCCCGGCATGAAACCGGCCGATATCGAAGAACTGGTCACCCGCAAGCTCGAAGCCCAGATGCGCACCCTGCCGGAAATCGACGACATGTGGTCGGATTCGAAACACGGTCGGGTCATCCTGCATGCGGAAACCCGCGACGAGGTTGAAGATCTTGATTTCGTCTGGCAGCGGGTCCGCAACAAGATGAGTGATATCAAACCACAGCTGCCCGACGGAACCATCGGCCCCTTTGTCAATGATGAGTTCGGGCTGGTATCGGTTGCCGACATCGCCCTGATCTCAGATGGGTTTTCGATGGCCGAGATGCGCATCGTGGCTCGCGATATCCGCGACAGGCTGTATGAAATCAGAGGGGTCCGCAAAATCGATCTTTACGGTGTTCACCAGGAGCAGGTTTTTATGGATTTTTCGACCACCCGGCTGGCGCAGTTCGGCATTACCGGTGAAGAGGTGATCGACACCCTGGTCAAACAGAATGTGGTCCTTCCGGGCGGATCCTTTGATGCCGCCCAACAGGATGTCATTGTCGAGCCCACCGGCAATTTCCGCAGCATCGAAGACATCGAAAACGTCGAAATCACTATAACGGACACGCAGCAGACCATCCAGCTCAAGGACATCGTGAAAGTCTATCGCGGCTACGAAGACCCACCCCGTGATATGGTGTATTTCAACGGCAAACGCACCATCGTCATCAGCCTATCGATCACCCCGGGTGTCAACGCGGTGGACTTCGGTCAGCGTTTGATCCGTAAACTTGACGATCTTGAATCAGGCCTTCCCATCGGCTATGAGCTGGAGTACGCCACCTTCCAGCCGCATCTGGTTGAAACCGCCGTGGCCGGTGGGCTTAGCAATGTCTACCAGACCCTGGTCATCGTCCTGGTGGTCGTGATGCTGTTTTTAGGGGTGCGCACCGGGCTGATCGTGGGGTCCTTTGTGCCCATGACCATGCTGCTGGGGTTGACCAGCATGCGCTTTTTCAATATCGAGCTCGAGCGCGTCTCGATTGCATCATCGATCATTGCCCTGGGAATGCTGGTGGACAACGGCATTGTCATCGCCGAAGATATACGGTCGCGGCTGGAACGCGGTGAAGAAAGAAATGCGGCCTGTCGGGCCACCGGAAAGACGCTGGCCATTCCGCTGCTGACTTCATCGCTGACCACCATTTTTGCATTTTTGCCCATGTTGTTGATCGACGGGCAGACCGGTGAGTACGCCTTCTCTTTGCCGATGGTGGTCATCATTCTGCTGTTGTCCTCCTGGTTTCTGTCCATGTACATGACACCGGCCATGTGCTTCTGGTTTATGAAAATCAAAGCGCCTAAGAAAACGCAGCCGGTTTCTGAATCTACAGGAGTGCCGGCTGAAGAAGACGAAATGGCAGCCTACTCGGGGCGCTTTTACCAGATTTATCTTGGCATATTGAAAAAAATGCTACACCTGCGGTTCATCGTTATTGCCGCGGCTGCCGGTGTCATCGTTTTAGGCGGATTCCTCGCTTCGCTGCTGGTGCGCGAGTTCTTTGGGCCCAGTGTGCGCAACCAGTTTCTGGTTTATGTCGACATGCCTGCCGGCTACCGCATCCAGAGCACCGATGCAGCTGTTCAGCAGGTGACAAACTGGCTGGCGGACAAAGAACAGAATCCGGAAGTTACCAGCACGATTGCCTATGTGGGCACCGGCGGGCCAAGATTTTTCCTGGTCCTATCGCCGTTAGACCCGGATCCCCATGTCGCTTTTGTGATCGTCAACACCGCGTCTGCCGATCCGGTTCCGGAACTGGTCGAGCGCGTGCGGCAGTATTTCATCGATCACATCCCCGAAGCCAATGGTCGCGTCAAGCAAATGTGGATGGGTTCAGAGGAGCCCGGCTTTCTGGAAATTCGCATATATGGTCAGGATCCGGCCTACATTTTTGAAAAAGGCAACCAGCTCGCCGCTCAGCTCAAGACCATGCCGGGCACGTTGGACGTGCGCAACACCTGGGAAAACAAAGTCATTAAGGCCCACGTCATTGTGGACCAGGCCCGGGCGCGCCGGGCCGGTGTGACCTCTAAAGAAACCGCCCTGTCGCTGCAATCCCACATGGACGGAGTTCAAGTTACGGATTATCGTGAGCTGGATATTGCCATCCCCGTTATTGCCCGCTCGGAGGCGGCAGAGCGCAAGGTCCTCAGCGATCTCTGGAATGTGATGGTGCGCTCCCCCAGGGACGGAACCAGTGTGCCGCTGACTCAGATTGCGGATATCCGCGGCCAGTGGGATTATAGCCGCATCTCCCGGCGCAACCAGGAGCGCTGCGTGACCATCGAGGCCAAGCATGAATACCTTAAAGCACCTGAGCTATTGGAGGCCACCAAACCCTTTATCGAGGAACTGGAATTAAACAATGACAGCTGGTG
>CAZJHF010000262.1:0-5822 GCA_964545505.1 uncultured Desulfobacterales bacterium
CCTGGTAACCAAAGGTATTTATAATTACATTCGCCATCCCCTGTACAGCTCATTGTTATTATTGGCCTGGGGTGCTTATTTAAAGCATATCACCACGGCCGGTGCGCTTGCCGCCATTGTGGCAACCGCCGCATTGATCATTACAGCAAAGATGGATGAGCGCGAATGCCTTGATATCTTTGGGTCAGCGTATGCAGCCTATATGAAACAATCGAAAATGTTTATCCCCTATTTATTTTAAGTAAAATTGAGTTGAGCATTTGCGATAACAGTTTCAGGGCAGAAAGGAGCACAAGGCATGTATATTCAGCAGGTAGATCTTACACGCGGGGTGGGCCAGGATTTCGTGGATGGGCTCACGGCTGCTTCGGTCAAAGAAGAACATGCGCAGGGCAATATTCTCTTTGAAAAAGGCGACCCGGCGGACCATGCCTACCTTCTGTTGATCGGCCGCGTCCATTTGAAGATGGGTGAGACCGGGCATGTGGTCCATATCGTCAGCCGCCCCGGAGAGACCTTTGGATGGTCCAGTCTGGTGGACCGTGCGGCATACTCCACATCGGCCGTTTGCACGGACCAGACAACGGTACGCAAACTTCAGCGGCGCAAACTGAAAAAGCTTTTGGAAATAGACCCTGTCAATGGCCTGGTTTTTTTTCAACGTCTGGCCGCATTGCTCGGTGAACGCCTGCTTGAAAGCTATGCCCGCTATGAAAAATTGTACAGCGGCGAAACGTATGTCTAGCCCAATTGTAAAAAGGTGAAAAAATGAATGCAGAGTAACGCCTGAAATATCTTCGTGTTTTTCTGATCATATTCGGACTTATTTTTCTTGTTGGCGTTTATCCAATGATGAACGGGAAGAAAAATCAGCGTACTAAAAAACGCCGTTCACAATTTATTGCATACACCATCACCCGATAGTATAATTTTATGTGTGACGGGTTCTGTGTGGAAAGCAAACAAAACGCATTTTTACAGCGTTTGTCCAATATGCATGCCAAAATGCATTTCCCGCTCCCAAGGGGTGCAGCTTATCTCGCGGCCCGTTATAAGTCATTCAACAAAATTAGAAGGGAATTAAAAGCATGGCTTGGATTTATTTGGTAGGGGCTGGTTTGTTTGAGTGCGGATGGGCGATAGGACTCAAATATACTGATGGCTTTACAAAGCTTACTCCGTCACTTCTAACCGTCTCCGCTATGGGCATCAGTTTTTGGTTACTGTCTGCTGCCATGAAAACAATTCCAATAGGTACTGCATATGCTATATGGACAGGCATTGGTGCAGTTGGAGTTGCAATATTGGGTATGCTTCTATTCGGTGAATCACGAGACGTCATGAGAGTAATTTGTTTGCTATTTATCGTATCAGGAATCGTGGGTCTTAAATTAGTTTCATCGTAACGTGGACCTCATAACCATGCGCTGCATCAGACCGGAAGAGGCGGCGGTGCTAAACGCGGCAAGTCTGGGGCCGGCTGGTGAGCTTAAACGTTATCCGAACAATATAAAATGTGTAACTGCGATAAACTACCAAAATTCATTAAAGCTGATACAAGCGATTCCTATTTCATGCAATTTAATCAAATCGATTGGAAAGATGACGCTTGGGTTCATTTGGTTAAGTGTTCAGATTGCAGTCAACATTGGCAGATTGACGAGTGGGATAAGTATCAAACTGGTTTAGCTATAAAAATAGAAAAGCCAGAGCGTTGGAAAACGTACAATGATAAAAAAGTGCGCATTGAATTCTTAGTTCAAAACAGAGGTGGGCTTTCAGATGAATTATGTGCTTGGCAGAGATGCAATAATAAATCGCTTAAAGGGTTAGTCTATTGTCCAACGTGTGCTTATGAAAAAATAGGAATTAGAGAATAAACAACGTATAGCAACCGGCTGAAACTGAGGCGGAGTTACCTTGCGGTTTTCGTAAAATGCCGTGCACGATCGGAACGCATCAGGCACGCAGCTTAGCCGAAACGTTAGGCGAATGAAACCAATCGTAGGAATTGATTAATGAGCGAATATAAAGTGATTATCACATGGCAAAGGGCAGACGACGAAGATTTCATTCAATCTGAATACAGTCGAGGTCACAAATGGTCTTTTGATGGCGGCGCAGTAATCCCGGCATCGTCTTCCCCACATGTCGTACCACTTCCATATTCCGTTGAAGCAAATGTTGATCCAGAGGAAGCTTTTGTTGCCGCACTCTCAAGTTGCCATATGCTTTTATTTTTATCGATTGCTGCGAAAAGAAAATTTATTGTCGACGCCTATATTGACAACGCAGTTGGCATGATGGAGCAAGATGAGAAAGGAAGGTTCTCGATTACTAAAGTTAAATTGCGGCCAGAAATAACCTTTTCTGGCGAAAAGCAACCAACTATCGAACAGATCAAAAAAATGCACCAGCAGTCACACGAGCAATGTTTTATCGCTAACTCAGTCAAAACCGCGGTAATAACCGAAATACCTGAATGAGCAGATCTGATTTGGACAAAATATATTTATTACGCACCTTTGTTTGAGGACGAATCATGAAAGATTTAGCAATTGAACTCGAAAATCGCCCGGGAGCCATTGCTGAAATGGGTGATGTTTTAGGGAAGGCAGGAGTAAGCGTAGAGGGCGGTGGCGCATGGGTAGTAAATGATGTCGGTGTCGCGCATTTTTTATTTACTGATGACGCTGCCGCTAAACAAGCCTTGGAAGCGGCTGGTATAAAGGTCTTGGCAGAGAGGGACGTACTGGTGCAGCGCTTGAAGCAAGATGTCCCAGGACAACTTGGCATGCTTACTCGGCGCATGGCGGACGCGGGGGTAAACATCGAAGTGCTTTATAGCGACCACGATCACCAAATGATTTTGGTAGTGGACAATTTCGAAAAAGGCAAAGCGGTTTCAGAAGCCTGGACGAAAGAATCTGGTATTTAATATTTTAGCCTCTATTTAAATGCGCCTGGCAATCGCATGCAGCTGAGCCGAAGCATTAGGTGTTTCACTCTATGTCCAGCAAAAAGAAACTACGAAGAAAAAACAAAGCCGCTCATCGGCTGCCGGTGGATGAATCAAAGCTCAATATGGGCAACACCTATGATTCCCCGCCCGAATACTACTATGATATGGAGTTCACCTGTCGGGACTGTGGATCGGCCGAAATCTGGAAAGCCGCCCAGCAAAAATGGTGGTACGAGGAGGCCGGCGGATACTTTTTCGCCACAGCCGTTCGCTGTCGCGAATGTCGCGCAAAAGAGCGTCATCGCAAACAAGAGGCCCGCAGGACCCATCTTGAAGGGTTGATGCGAAAAGACAAAGCAGACTCCTGACAAAACGCTGTAGCTGAGCCTGATTGTTGGACTGAAAAACAATGAATCTCTTATTTGATCTGGATGGTACGCTGACCGACCCTCTGACAGGTATTACCAAATGCATTTTGTATGCCCTGGATAAGCTGGGCAAACCATTGCCGCCCGGGAAGAGTTTGCGCTGGTGTATTGGCCCTCCGTTACGGGACAGTTTCGCGAAGCTGCTGGCTTCTGACGACCAGGCAATTATTGAAAAGGCCGTTAGGCTTTACCGTGAACGCTTTGGCACCGTCGGGCTATTTGAGAATCAGGTCTATGACGGCATTCCTGATATGCTGCAAGCCCTGCAGAAAGATGGCCATACACTTTATGTGGCCACCTCAAAACCGACCCTATTTGCAAAGCGGATTATCGCTCACTTTGACCTGCAACGCTACTTCAAATGTATCTATGGAAGCGAGCTCGATGGGACCCGGGGCGATAAGACAAGTCTCATTTCCCATATTCTGCAAACAGAATTGATGGCACCTTCTGAGGCAGCGATGATCGGTGATCGCAAGCATGATATGATTGGTGCCAAAGAAAATGGCGTCCGTGGTTTTGGCGTTCTGTGGGGATACGGAACCAAAGATGAATTAGAGCGCTCCGGGGCACACGCTGCTTTCAAAAACCCACCAGAATTGGTTGGCGCATTCAGTACAATGGGGACGCCCGGCCAGCATAAATAATGTTATTTCGCCTCCCCGGGTCTGTTTTAACGGGATCATCATTTCGCGAAAAAAAGCGCTTCCAGTTTAGCCAGATCTTTTACCGGATCATGGTCATAGTAGGCATACAGAGTCTCTTCATTGGTTTCATCTTCAAAAACGATGCTGTGTTTGCCTTTTTGAGGATTGAAAATGCACTCGGGGAATAGATGATGGTTGTGCCAGGCTGTGCCGGCTGCGCAGCAGGCCCGGGCGCGATCCATAATCTTGCCGAATGCTTCGTTTTGATCCGCCTTCTGATCAGCAGTAATCGTATCATCAGAGTTCGCTTCACTGTTTAAAAAGTCGGGCCCGTAACGCAGCTCGGCCATCTGGCGCGTTTCCGATATGGGTTTCTCGGAAAAACGGCACGCGAATTCTTCACCCGTCGATTCGATTTCGATGATGATTTCATATTTGTTCTTTAGCCGGCTGAATATGCAGGCGGGGCCGATCATGTGAAAATGCCATTTATCGCCGGCCTGTTTTAATTCAGCCGCTTTATCGGCAAGCGCTGCAAAGGAGATGTGCTTCATGTTGCCCTGCTTTCCGTAAAATCAATTTGAAGTTATCTCAAAAATAGTAGATCACGCCCACGGGCAAGGCGAAAATCGATTCAAAAGTGGAGCATACATGTTAGTATTCGAGCATTTTGAATCGGTTGTTAACACAGCCCTTGGGCGTTAGATGCATTTTTGAGATAACTTCTAACAGGTTTGATGCTTTTCTAGTCCATAATGAGGCCGCCGTTGATATCAAACGTCGCGCCGGTAATATACCCGGCACTGGCGTCCGCCAGAAAGGCGACCATCCCGGCGATCTCTTCCGGCCGGGCAAGCCTGCCCAACGGAATTTCCTGAACAACCGTTTTCCAGCGATCGGACTTCAGTATGGCTTCGGTTTCCACCCAGCCCGGCGCAACCGCATTGGCAGTGATGTTATGGGGCGCCAGCTCCAGGGCCATCGATTTGGTCAGACTGATAACACCGGCCTTGGATGCGGCATAATGGGCGATTCCGGCTGTCGGCCGCCGGCCATCGCATGAGCTGATATTGATAATTCTGCCGCCTTTTTGGGGAATCATTGCCAGTTTGGCAACGCTCTGGGCGGCAAACAGGGTCCCCTTGAGATTGACGGCAAAGACCCGGTCCCAGGTCTGCTCATCAATTTCCAGCAAGGGTGCTGAAGGATATATGCCGGCATTATTGACCAGAATATCAATACGCCCGAAACGATCGAGCCCTTTCTTTACCACTTGCACGCAATCCTGCAGCGCAGCGACATCGGCTGCCACCGCCAGGGCCTTTGACCCTTTAGGGGCGCACTCTGCAATAACGGTGTCATCCGGCGAAAGTGTTCGTGAACAGGCGATGATATTGGCACCCCGGTCGGCCAGATGCACGGCGATGGCCCTGCCGATACCGACTCTGGCACCGGTCACCAGGGCTGTCTTATCTTTTAAAGGCATTTGTCACCCCCGGTGTGAAAATATTAAGGCGCTGCGTTAGATCCGTTTTTCGGTTTGATGGCCGTGAGCCAGCTTGAGATCCAGATCAAATCCGCTCAGAGAATCGGCCACCGCTTTAAGTCGACGCGCGTCGGGCGTTTTAACTTCTGAAAGCGCGTAGGGCCGACCCAGATGCTCATATTTATTCGCTCCCAGGCGATGATAGGGCAAAACTTCAACCGGGAGCCCTGAGCGGGCTTTTGCCAGAAACGCACCGGCTTTTCTGATCATGCCCGGGGAATCATTATAACCGGGTATCA
>CAZJHF010000263.1:0-5817 GCA_964545505.1 uncultured Desulfobacterales bacterium
GGGGCTGCAACGGCAAAAACACCGGCCACATTATCAACGCGATCGGCAAGATCCAGAGCCAGCGCTGCTCCGGTCGAAAAGCCTCCGGCCACCACACGCTCGCAAATATTACTGATGATGGCATAACCACGATCGACGGAAGATTGCCAGTCCAGATATGATCGCATCGCCAGATCTTCCGGAGAAGTACCATGGCCCTTTAACCGCGGCACATAAACCCAAAACCCCAGACGGCCCAAAAAATCCGCCAGTTTTCTGACTTCAAGGGGTGCGGCCATGTAACCATGGGAAAGCATGACACCCAGCTTTTTGGATCGGCCCTTGATCAAAAAGGGCCTACCGACCGACATCGGTTTCGTTTCCCCTTCGATTTTAAACATGGCGTAATCTTTTTCAAATTCCGCCTCGGATTCATCCATCAGGTAGCGGGCAACTTTGCGGCGAATCCAAAACTGTGGTTGCACCGCCAGCCGGCTGACAATACGCTGCAGCGGCGTAATGGGCTCCACGGCGTTGGCCATTACATCAATGGGGTTATCAATTCGGGCACGATGAAAATCATAAGCGGATGAAAATTTTGAAGCATCTTTCTCAAGCCATGTGCCCTGACGCGAAAGGATGCCGGTATCAAGTGCCACCGTCAAAAAATCCTGAAACTTGCGATAGCGATCGTCGGTCAGCAAATGGAGCTGATCGTCGTCGAGGCTGCGGTGCAAATGGATGTTGGTTTTGTGCGGTATCCGGGTGCAGGCCAGAAATACGCGTCTGCGGAGGTCTTGACTGTCAATCTTTTTGGAGCGCATCGCGCGCAGCATGGATGCAAACATATGGTCGTGATTGACGGTGGTCAAATTATAAATGGCGGCCATATACCGTTCCATTAACCGTAAGGCTTCGATGCGCATGCGGGTCCGCGATGGAATGGGATCATCAAAATTGATTCGTCGTTGCGTTGTGATATCCATATCAATCGGTGAACATTGCAAGCATTCGAATATCTCGATGGGTTCCCCAAAGCGGATATCAATATCCACCCCGGAGAGCAGCATGGAGCCCTCGGTCATCAGTTCTTCGATTAGGCGCTCCGGCAAATCTTCCACCAGGCGCACCGCCAGGTTGCTGAGGATGTTTTCGCGGGCACGAATCGGATAATAGGTCAGGTTGACCGGAACGATATGGGTATCACCATTTAGAACCGGCTCCAGTTCCTGGATTTGGAACCGCTCCGCCAGATGCTTGACCTCATCGGCGTTTTTGGCCTGTAATCTTCTGAGACGCTGGCGGTAGAACTCGGTCCGCAGCGCCAGCGTGGCAGCACCCGAGTGGGGTGGATGTTTGCCGCCGGCCGCTGAAATCATAAAGCGTCCTTTTTCGATTATTTTTTTATTTTTAACCATCCGGCCTTCCGGAAATATGATCCAGTTGGCCTCTCCGGTCAAAAGCGTTTTAACGATCAGGCGGTCCCGATCTGCATTTTTAGTGGAAACGGCCCCCACTTTTTCCAAATAGGCGCCAAAGGCGCCTTGGAACAACTCGTAGGAGGCAAGCGACCAGACCGGAATTTTGGTTAAGCGAAATATCACATAGGGCATCAGGAAAGTTTCAAGGCGTGTGAAATGATTGATGACAAAAATATTGGATCCGGCAGGGATATGGTTTTCGCCGTGATAGGAAATTTGAGCTTTAGACAAATTGGTAATTGTTTTGATGGCCAGCCCAGTAGTGCGGTATGCGAATTTGTTAAGCATTTCCTATCCCTTGTATATCCATTCATGCGAAGGCATCACCCACGGTGCTAAACGGCTTTTAATCTTCAGGCGGGTGTTCATCAGTCGTCCTCATTCAGCCCCGGAGTTCGGTAAATACGGGACATCTTCTGTGTACGATCATAGGGGATATTCGATCGAAAATCAATAATTTGGGAACTGAATTTTCGCGGGTCGGCGCCGATAACCTCCGGAAAAGGCCACTTGAAAAGAATTATAGCCAATTGATTTTTAGGATCGCTATTTAAAAAAAGAGGCGTTGCCGACCGGTGGCCATTCAGAAGGCGCCACGTATTGACAGTTCTGTTAAATAGCAATAGCTTATAAAAACTTGTGGCGAGCCGCATTCACTTCTAATGAGATATTACCTCGGGCAGGAATAATGCCAACGTTTAAAATCAACACCCTTGGCTGTAAGGTCAATCAGTCCGAATCCGATCAGATTGCAAGCGAACTGCAAGCTGGCGCATGGAAACCGGCCACGAACGGCGAATCCTCAGAGGTGGTCGTCATCAACACCTGCACCGTCACCCATAAAGCCGCCATGCAATCGCGCCAGGCCGTGCGCCAGGCCATCCGCGGAAATCCAAATGCCCGCATCCTGGTTACGGGTTGCTATGCCCAGACTGAACCGGGCGCCCTGGCAAAAATCGGCGGTGTTCAGTATGTCCTCGGAAATGCGGACAAACATCGGCTGGTTGAACTCATTTGTGCCGATCAATCGCAAGCAGTCCCTGGGGTCACTACGATCTGCAGCGATGTCGGCCAATCACAGCCGCTCAAATCCGCAGCCACAGCAATTTCCGGCAGCCGAACCCGTCCGGTCCTAAAAATACAGGACGGTTGCAATGCGGGGTGCACCTATTGTATTGTGCCCCGTGCCAGAGGGCCCAGCCGCAGCCTGCCGCCCGACGATGTTATCGCTGGGGTTGGCGCCATGACAGAGGCCGGATATCTTGAAATCGTGCTCAGCGGCATTCATCTGGGGCACTACGGGCGCGATTTAACGCCCAGGACCAGCCTCAGTGAATTACTTGTTCGCATTGAACAGTCAACGGTCGTACCGCGCCTGCGTCTCAGCTCACTGGAGCCCCTCGAAGTTACCGAGCGTCTCATTGAGCAGATGGCAGAATCGCCGCGCTTGTGCCGTCACTTTCACATCCCGCTGCAAAGCGGTGATGACCGAATCTTACAAGAAATGAGGCGACCTTACACTTCAGAAGACTTCAAGCAACTGGTTTGCCGGATTCACGACCGTGTTCCGGATGCGGCCATCGGCGTTGACATCCTGGTGGGCTTTCCCGGGGAAACCGACGCGGCATTTGACAACACATATGCATGCATTCAAAGCCTGCCGGTTGCCTACCTGCACGTTTTTCCGTTTTCCGCCAGACCTGGCACGCCGGCCGCAAGCTATGCCCCCAGGGTGCCTTCACGTGTCATTAAGACAAGATGTGAACACATGCGCCGTCTCGGAAATACAAAGCGAATGCGTTTTAATCAACAATTCATCGGCCGCAGGATTCCGATACTGATAGAGGCCACCCGGCATGCAGCCACCGGATTTTTAAAAGGCATCTCATCCAATTATCTGACCGTTTTAATTGATACGGATGCCCCTTTGGGCAACCAGATCCATTCGGTCAGAATTACCGGGCAGGTCGAAAATAATTTGCTGGGGATCATTGAATAACGGCACCGTACCGTTACGCAGAGGAACGGGAACGGTGCAGCGGTTGTTCTAACGGTCATGCTTATAACAACGATCAACCATATGAAACTCTGACAAAGGATAATAAGATGAGCAAAAAAAATGACTACCAGGAAGATATTGATCGACCGATTGCGATATTTGAAACCAGTCTGGGCAATTTTGAAGCTGAACTTTACGCCAAGGAATGCCCGCAAACTGTCTGGAATTTCATTAACCTGGCCGAAGGCCGCCAGGAGGCGGATCGTGAAGGCAACTTTTATGACGGCCTGATTTTTCACCGGGTGATTGATGGTTTTATGATTCAAGGCGGGTGTCCCCAGGGAAACGGAATGGGCGGCCCCGGGTATCAGTTCGCGGATGAATTTGATGCCGGATTGCGACATGCCAGCGAAGGTGTTCTTTCGATGGCCAACTCCGGACCCAATACCAACGGCAGCCAATTTTTCATTACCCTGGCCCCCACACCGCACCTGGATGATCGGCACGCCGTTTTCGGAAAGGTTATAAAAGGTATCGAGGTCGTCCAAAAAATCGGATCCGTTAAAACCGGACCCAATGACAGCCCGGCGGAACCGGTGGTCATTAACAGCCTCAGGATTCAGCGATAAAGCAACAGAATTTATCGTTCGTCGTCAATTTGCGATTCGAATCAGCATAAATATCATCGAGGCTGAACCTTTTAAAATAGTGGGACGCATATGATTGCAATTCAAAACCCATGCAGGGCCAGGCGTCTGGGTGTTTGTTGTGCTGTTCGGAGCAGTGAAGTTATATGGGCGGCGAATCGAGAACAGGTTGCAGGATAAGTTGCTGTATCAAAAGATCGTTAACAATTGACTATCAAAAGCCAGAGACAATGATTTTCAATCAGACACCGCTAAAGGGCGCTTTTCTTATCGAACCGCAAAAACTTGAAGACGAAAGAGGATTCTTTGCCCGTACCTGGTGTGCAAAAGAGCTGGCCAAACAGGGTCTCAATGCCAGCCTGGCGCAATGTAATATATCTTTTAACAGGGAAAAGGGTACGCTAAGAGGTATGCATTTTCAGGCGGCACCGCATGCAGAGGCCAAACTGGTTAGATGCACCGCAGGATCAATTTATGACGTCATTATCGATCTGCGTCCGAAATCGAAAACGTTTAAACAATGGTTCGCTGTGGAGCTGAGTGCAAAAAATTACAAAATGCTTTACATACCCGAAGATTTAGCGCATGGCTTTCTGACACTGGAAGATAACACTGAGGTGCATTACCAGATGTCCGAATTTTATTATCCCCAACATGCCAGGGGTATCAGATGGAACGACGCCTCATTTTCCGTTAAGTGGCCTGCTGAAATAAGATCCATATCAGAACGGGATAGATCCTATCCTGACTTTTCCTAGCAGCCGACTATATATCAATGCTACCTCCCCTTAGCTACCATTGCTAAGCTGGGTTGAGAGACCCTCTTAGCCCAAAGGAGCTATCCCATTGAATTATACAGGTATTGATCTTCCCGGGAAAACATCTTTTTTGACCACCGTTGTCCTCTCCGTACCGGTAGAAACCAGAGCGATTGCCTCGGTGCACAAATATAACGACAAACGTGACTCACACATGCTCGACTGACTGCTTCGCGCCGACATGATAGCCACGGTTCATGTCAGCATCAGACAAACACGACAACTTAATGCATTCATTAGACATCGCAAATCCCATCATATCGTCATGTGACTTCATTGGCGGCTTTGGTGCCGTATCGGGAAAGCCTAAAACTGAGGCGGTACCCATTTTGAGATATAGTGGTTTTATTTCCGGGTTGGTCACAAAAACATTTTTCTGATTATAATGGGTGTTATCTTTGTGCAGTGCTGACAGGGCAAAGTTTTAGGCAAAACGGGAAGTTGTGAGACATGATACCGGCTTAGTAAGATCAAATGGGGATATTCTATGCACAACCGGCAAAATTGAAAAACCCGCAACCTTTTCAAATTGCGAGTAATGCTTAATATATGGTGCCGAAGGGGAGACTCGAACTCCCACCCGGAGACCCGGACTAGACCCTGAACCTAGCGCGTCTACCAATTCCGCCACTTCGGCACGCACCATATAACCCCTTTTGCCAAAAGGTGCTCAGGGGTTGCTTTAAATATCTTTTTTTACTATGCATGTCAAGGTCGTAATTTTGGATATCTATCCAAAAATCAGAGGAAATGCACCCCACTAGAAAATGAAAATAATTGATCGTCTCGAACATATTCAGCAACCGTTTGTCAATGCCGTCATCACCATCGGAAATTTTGATGGGGTTCACATCGGCCATCAGGCTTTATTTCACGAGGTCATCGAAAAAGCC
>CAZJHF010000264.1:0-5803 GCA_964545505.1 uncultured Desulfobacterales bacterium
CGTCGCCATCGATATCAATGTCAATACTGATTCATTGAACGATATCATCGATCGCATCTCAGCTTCAGAGGCCGGCGTCCAGGCCAGTTTTGACAGCGCCTCCGGGAAGGTCTCGCTGCGTGCCGAAAGCACTGCCAGCCAGATGGAACTTTCCGGCGGTGGCACACAATTTTTCACGGCCGTCGGCATATCGGAAGGGACCTATAATGCGGTCGATGATCTGATTGAGGCCCCGAGTGTCAGGGTCAGCGACGTCACCGAACGCATCGTCGACGCCATTGTTGAAGAAAACAGCGAAAAACCATGGGAGCAGACGCCGACAGTCAAAGCAGCACCGGTCTCGGCAACAAACAGCCAGATGCTGACCTCCCTGGTGGGCAGCATCGCCGGCTCCATGAATACGCTGTTTGATGATTCGGCTTTTGAGGGCGCGCCGGGCAGATTCCTCGAAGACGCCCGCAACGGCATCCGCGACGCCGTATCATCCTGGTCGGGTTCTGAGGGGCCACAATTCAACACCGACTTCGGCATCAATTTTGACTTTGATGAATCTGAAGAGGGGGTATTTAATTTCGGCCGGGCGGAACAGCACAAGTTTACGTCCGCTCTGGCAACTCCGGAAGGCGCGGCTGCGGTAAACAATGCCCTTTTCGGGCAGGATTCCGACGGGCTGCTCAACCGGATGCATGCCTCCCTGACCGCATCCGCCGCAGATCTGGAAAGTGAAAACAACGCCACCGGTGTTTATCTGGATATATCCGTTTAAAAGATAAGGTTTCAGGTGTCGGTGTTCAGGTGTCAGGATAATGTGTAGCATACCAACGCCTGAACATGCTCTGAGGCTGCTGCCGGCCCACAGGGTTCAAGACCCATGGTAGGCCCTCCGGGCCAAATACTGACACCCGAAACCTGACACCTGAAACCTACCTTCCCCAGAGGGTAATAACCGCTGCATAATTTCGGTGTTCCTCATTGTCCGCAAGAAACACTTGAGGAAAGTTTTTCCTTAAGTTGGTCGCTGCTGATAATTCATTTCGCTGTCATCTGATGTTGAGAAGAAAAACGCCCCGATCCCTCAAATAGCTTAGTCTTCTCAGCCGCATCTTGCAAGCGCAGATCTATCTTGCCGACACAATAGCAGAGTGCTATAAATAATATTAGAAAAATACCGATTGTACCGACCCAACGGGCCCAACGGGCTCAACGGGCAAACGACCTGAAGGGAGTTCCCATGGAACGCACAAAAATATTTAAACTTTTAAAATCCAATGACCCCATGGAGCAGGTGTTGATCAAAGGCTGGGTCCGCACCCGGCGCGATTCCAAAGGGTTTTCCTTCATCGAAGTCAATGACGGTTCCAGCCTGAAAAACATTCAGGTGGTGGCCGATGAAAAATTGCCCAATTATGCGGACGTCAAACAGTTGACCACCGGCTCGGCCATCACCGTTGGCGGCAGCCTGGTGGCATCCCAGGGCGGCGGCCAGCGCTGGGAAATCCAGACCGATGATGTGCAAATCATTCATCTGGCGCCGGAAGATTATCAGTTGCAAAAAAAACGGCATACAGACGAATTTTTACGAACCATCGCCCACTTAAGGCCCCGCACCAATAAGTACGGCGCCGCCTTTCGCATCCGCTCTGAGATGGCTTACGGGATTCACACCTTTTTTCGGGAGCGTGGCTTCCGATATCTGCATTCCCCGATTCTGACCGGCTCAGACTGTGAGGGCGCCGGGGAGCTGTTTCGAGTAACCACCCTGGACCTGAGCAAGCCGCCCTTAAAAGAAGGCAAAGCCGATTACGCGCAGGACTTTTTCGGCACCGAGGCCAATTTGACGGTTTCAGGCCAACTGTCGGCCGAGATGTTTGCCCTCGCCCTGGGAGATGTGTATACATTCGGGCCCACCTTCAGGGCCGAAAATTCCAACACCCGCCGTCATGCGGCCGAGTTTTGGATGGTGGAGCCGGAGATGGCCTTCTGTGACCTGGACGGCAACATGGATCTGGGTGAAGAACTCATTCGCGAACTGACCACCTACGCCATCGATAATTGTGCCGATGACCTGGAGCTTTTCGCCCGCTGGGTGGATAAAACCCTGATGGCTACACTGGAAAACATCGCCCAATCCGATTACATTCGTTTGCCGTATCGTGAAGCAGTGGACATCTTAAGTCAATCCGGCAAAAAATTTGAGTATGCCGTGGGCTTCGGCCACGACCTGCAAACCGAACATGAACGCTTTTTGACCGAAGAACACTTTAAAAAACCCGTCATTGTCTATGACTACCCCAAATCCATCAAACCCTTTTACATGCGGGTCAATGACGATGGGGAAACCGTGGGCGCTATGGATGTCCTGGTGCCGCGGATCGGTGAAATCATCGGCGGCAGCCAGCGTGAGGAACGCCTGGAGGTGCTCGAAGCCCGCATGGAGGAAATGAAAATGGACAAAGCCCCCCTGTGGTGGTACCTGGACGTCCGCCGCTATGGCAGCGTGCCCCACAGTGGCTTCGGGTTGGGCTTTGAGCGCTTTTTGATGATGATCACCGGCATCCGTAACATTCGCGATGTGATCCCGTTTCCAAGGACGCCCCAGAACATCGAATTTTAAGCAGAAGCCATCATCATTCGGAGACGAACACCCCTGGTATTAACCTGCCGGCGGGTTGACCCGCAATGACGAATTCAATGCATTTTTTTATTTATCGATGGCTTATCTAAACCTGCGAATTAAGCGGATCCACAATGGCCCCCGATGTACTGCATTTTATTAATCCCCGATTGGCAAGAACCTACATCGATACATTGTTCACATAAAGATACCCTTTTTGTGTGGTAAAGTATAATCTGCAGATTGCTAGATTCTGGCCAATTGTCCCGCTTACTTCTAACCGGCTGAATTTATTTGTCCTATGATGACTCCCACATTATGGTATGTCTTTTGCTTTGAATAGCTGACCAAATTGCTCACTGCCCGGTTTTAAAAAGAGGGGGCCCCCACCTTAAGCCGCATTACAGTCATATCTTTTTAAGCCATAAAACGTATAGATCGACAAGATGACTTTATCGGATCTCCCGAACCGGTAAAGGCCTTCAATTTACACACGGGATTAAAATGGGAATCCAAATTCTGCCAGCGGGCAGGATTCGGTTTTCGATTTGCCGCTCGAACCGTATTATTAATCGGAGGGTGCGGGGGCAGCGGCAGGCCTGGTGATAAAAAAAAGGAGGTGGCTATGATACACATGCGTTTCCCAATCATTCTCATCCTGATGTTTTTGCTGGCGGCCTGCAACAGCGGGGGCGGCAGTGGATCGGGCGATTCTGGCGGTTCTGGCAGCTCCGGGACAGTTGCCCAGGTGGCAGAAAGCATGGAACGCTTAAGTGATGAGGAATTCAATGCACTGACAGAAGAAGATAAAATGGGCGTCTCAAACAAAGTGATGGGGGCGCTTTTTAAGGGCGTTGCAGCGGATGATTTTTTTAATCTCGGGGCCGGGATTGCGGCCCTTGCTCTGCAAACCCCTGAAAATTATGTGTCCAAAATAGAAAAAGACCTGTCCAAGCCGGTCAATGAAAATTCGTATCGCAATCTTATCAAACAAAAATACGAGTTCGATGAAAAACAGGAATCCATTCAATACCAGCTGGCCCTGCTTTATGAAGTCCCGCTGAGCAGAAATTATTTTGAACTCTGGATGGTCTATCAGTTGACCAACACCATCCTGTTCTCACCGGCCGTTGAGCTGGATACCGTTGCATATGAGGATGCGCGGCGCATATTTGAGCGCGTGTTGAGCGGTCTCCGCCGGGGCGACTCAATTCGCCAGATCGTATATGATCACATGATTTCTCAGGAAAACTGGCGCCGGTTCCGCTCACCGGAAGACAACACCCGCGAAATGATGGAAATATTTTTGAAACGCTTTAACGACGCCGAGGTGCCGCTGGCCGCCATGGCCTGCCAGAACTGGTCGCTGGAAGAAGATGATGATGAATACCTGCTGATCATTGGCCCTGAGATCAATACCGAGCCGGTTCAAATCCTGGAGACCACCGTGACCGCATGCACTGAATTTTATCAGGCTGTGGTCGATCATGCCGATTTGATCCCCACGGTGGTATCCACGCTGGTTGACATTTTCTTTTACGGATATCTGCAGCAAGACAAGGCCCGGATTGTGGACGATATTGTTGAGGACGATCCGGTTACCTTTAACGATATATTCCAGAACATCCTCTTTTCAAAAGAATTTTTGATGAATGTGGAACGGCCAAAGTCATTCGAAGAGGTTTTTTTCAGCCTCAGCGACCGGCTGGACTGGTATGCCAGTAAGCGCTTTTTCAAAGACCTCAACCGGGTAACCAGCAGCTCGAATTTTCCCAGTCTCAACAACATGAAACAGGCCGCCATGACCTACAAACTGGGACGGCCGGCAGGCATACCCCTGGATACGCTAAGCTTTGCCTTTTATCATAAGGCCGTTCGCGAAAAGCTGTTAATCGACCGCAAAGGCAATCCCGATAACAACAACGATGGCGGATGGCAGGAATCGCTGATCAACGTAAATCTGATGCAAGACGACTTTATAGATTATTTATTCCTAACGGTTTTGTCGCGCAACGCCAGTGAGCGAGAATTGACCGAGCTCAATGCCGTTATCGCCGATAGGGGCTTTGCCCGGGTCGACCGGAAAATGCAGCAGACCATGATCGTCCTGGATTACATATCCCGGCTGTCGGAATTATATCATACCCGGCCGTTTGAAAAGGAGGTGCAAGAATGATAACGAGAAGACAGTTTCTAAAAGCAGCCGGAATCGGAGGCCTCTCTTTGATGACACCGCCGCTGCTCTGGAAAAACGAAGTGCAGGCGGCTTTGCCGGATACGCTCAATTATGTGGCACCGGCGGTGATCCCGCAGGTCATCCATATTTTCCTGTACGGCGGGCCTTCGGAGCTGGCCGGCAATCTGACCAACATTGAAGAAATCGCGGCTAACTCACAAAATCCATACCCGTCCAGCCTGAATCCGGATAATGCCAACAACGATATCACCGCCAATAATTTTTGGGGTGCTGCCGGCGGTGATATCATGGAGCAATTGCTGGACAACGGGCAAATGTCGTTGTATCGCACCATCAACCGCATTAAAGATGACAACAAAGGCCACGGCCGTTGTATCTCTCAAAACCTGGTCGGCAACCTGGATCTATCCAAAGCAGGAATTGCCACGACCCTGGCGGCCATCATCGACAAATATAACCCTTTTGCAAACAAACAGGTTGATGAGTTGCTGCTGCCTTTTGTGACCTTTGAAGGCAATTCGCGGGTGTTCAGCCCGGGCGACCTGGACGTTCCGCTGGCCTTGCGGCCCCTGGCGCTGGATGCCAATTTCAACAATCCTTACGCGCGCTCCAGAAATAATTATCTGGATGCCAGCAACGAAAACGATAATGACCAAAAACTGGAAGAGCTGGCTCAGATACAGTCCAACTTATTTCCGCAATATGAGAACATCAATAATGCTATGATTAAACGCAGCGAGCTGGCGGGTTTTATCGAGAGCAGCTTTAACAGTGAAAAAATCATTGAGGATCTGCCTGTTGATCCGGGCACCGGGCAAAAGATCCAGTATCCAGATTCCAATTTCGGAAATCGGTTGCGGGCAGCAGTCAGTCTGGCGATCAAGAACCCGGAAAGCATTTTCATCAGCCTGGGCAGCGGTGGGTTAGGTGGCTGGGACGATCATTCCGATTCTCTGACACGCTATCCGAGTCGCATACAGCGCCTGATGGAA
>CAZJHF010000265.1:0-5752 GCA_964545505.1 uncultured Desulfobacterales bacterium
GTTAGCGCTTGATGTAAGTCGGCGCTGAGCGTGCAGCAGATGCATCCGCTGGTCAACTCGATCACATCAGAACCGGAATCTTGCAGCAAGGCACTATCGATACCGATGTCGCCAAACTCATTGACCATGACAACTGTTTCAGAGAGGTCGGTTTCCCAGGAAAGGATTCTTTTGAGTAAGGTGGTTTTACCAGCCCCCAAAAAGCCCGCTAAAAGTAAAATGTCGGCTTTATCGTCTGGTTGATTACCAAGCGCTGTGCTCATTGACATTTTCCGCCATATTAACTCGGACCATTATAACCCGGGCTTGCGATTATAAAATCGTGGTCCAGGAATAATTTATAAAGTTTGAGCCGGGCATGTCATTTCCTGAAAGGCGCTATGAATTTCAAGGTGCCAGTGCCCTGATATTTGGGATTTGACCCACGCCATGGATGGAACAAATGCTGTGGGACCCATCATTCTAAATATCAGAGTATGGTGTGGTTCGTGGGTAATTATCAGCATAGCACCTTCCAAAAAATAACACGCTCGTCTGAAAACCATCGCAAGGACAACATCTGAGGGTTATTGAATTTTGATTTGGGCGATAGAAGTGTTTTCAAAATCTCAGATGAGGTTCAAGGGCAAGGCGTCCCGTGCATTGGAAGCGGAGCGTACACGTAGTACGTGAGCATTGCAATGTGCGGGACAACGCAGCCATTGGGCCTCAGATGGGGTTTTGAAAGCACTTCTAAACGGCGATGGTTGCGACTTGATAACACCGCAGGCATCGTTCGGCTTCAGCCACGGCTTTCTGGGCGGAAAGGCCTTGCTCGACCTCATCAAAGGTCGATTTTCGCGTGTCCGCTGGGAGCATGCTCGGCCGGAAGCGCTGTTTGCTCTCGACCTTGAGAATTTCCTCATCCGGGTCATAGACTTTTACGGTTTCGAAAAGTTTATCAAAGTAGTGGGTTTCATCATATTCAAGGGGCTGGTTGCGGATAAAACGGTCGATGCTGTGGGCAGCCCTGCGGCCACCGGCGCAGGCCGTAATCAAAGCATCCGGTCCAGTTTCACAGTCACCGGCAAAAAAAATTTTGGCACGGTTGCTCTGTTTGGTGTATTCGTCAACGACAATGGTATTCCATTTGGTTGTTTGAACATCATCCACCCCTTGCAGCAATGAAAGATCAACTTGCTGTCCAATCGCTGAAACGATGGTATCGCAATCAAAGATAAATTCTGAACCTTCAATCGGCACCGGTCGTGGTCTTGCACTGGCGTCCGCTTCGCCCAGCTCCATTTTGATGCATTCCAGGCCGACGATTTTACCATCTTCAGCTAAGATACGCACCGGTGCGGTCAGGAAGTGGAACTGCACCTGTTCTTCTTCGGCATCGTGAATCTCGGCATCATCGGCCGGCATTTCGTTGCGGGTCCTGCGATAAACCAGATGAATATCTTCCTTGTCAGTGCGCAAGCAACAGCGAACACAATCAATCGCGACATTGCCGCCGCCGATGACCACGGCTTTTTTGCCTTGCGGATACGGATCGCGGCCGGCATTAACCTCCCGCAGATAAGTAAGCCCTGGGATAAATCCTTGATATTCATCGTTTTCCCCTTCGATACCCATTTGAGTGCTGTGCTGTGCGCCCATACCGATAAAAACCGCATCGAACTCATTTTCAAGCCCTGAGAGTGTCAGATCATTTCCGATGGTTTGACCGTAGTTGATGACGACCCCCATCTTTTGAATTTGAGCGACCTCACCTTGTAAAATATTGCGGGGTAAGCGGTAATCGGGAATTCCCACGGCTGACATGCCGCCCGGTTCATTGAGGCTTTCGTAAATCGTTACCTGATGCCCGTTGCGTGCCAGGTGATACGCACAGGTAATCCCAGCAGGTCCGGCACCGACAATGGCCACTTTGCCAGTAGTTTCGGAAGGCGTGATCTCGTATTCGGGTTCCTTTTGCTCTGAGAGTTCATGATCCGCCACAAAGCGCTTGAGCGCTTTTATTGAAATGGATTCATCTAAATTTGCGCGCCGACAATGTTTTTCGCAGGGCCGGAAACAGACACGCCCCACGATACCGGCTATGGGCAGTCGTTCGCGAATGACCGCCAGAGATTCTGCAAATTTGGCGTCTTTGATCAACTCGATATATTTGGGAATATCAAGATGAATCGGGCAGGCGTCCAAACAGGGGGCCGTCAGTTTTGAATAATAGGTTCCCTTTTTCACCGGGTTTTCGCCGCTGACGGCCTTTGAAAAATCATCGGCAAAATACTTGAGGGCATCAAAAAGAGGGCGCGGGCCGGCTTTGCCGATGCTGCATTTTGCATTGCTAACGATCGCTTCAGCAGCCGATTGCATAAACTCCAGGTCTTCTTCGGTCGCTTCGCCGTTGGCGATATCCTCAAAGACCTCGAGCATCTCCACCCAGCCCGTTTTGCAGTAGTTACATTTATCACAGGTTTCTGAATGCGCCAAAACTTCTTTAAAATAGGCCCGGCACAGATCAATGATATCCACTTCCGGTGATCTCAGAACAATGCCTTTCCAACCCATCAATGCCTTGATCTTTTCGTCCTGCTTGAAATATTCGGGCAAATCCAGATCTTTGACGGACGCCTGGTTTTGGGTTTCATTGCCGCGGTTTTCAATAATTTCTCCGCCCCATGAACTGAAAATTATATCCGTCATGCGAGTGCCTCCATATCGTGCAAAATTCAGAAAATAACCAACTTAATTTTCCGGTCAAATTTTTCGCATACCGTATAACCGATGTCAATGCATTCGATTTTGTTGTTCCTAAAATCATCTATATTCAATCTAAAAATCATCCTTTAGACGATATCAAAAAAAACAAGTTTTGGTAATAGATAGCGGTATAATTGTATGGCAGTGCGAAACTCGTTTTCAACCGTCGGAAACAGAAATCAAATCGGGAGGCTGACCCGTAGCGTATTCTTGCGTGTAATAGTTTTTAATCCGCTAAACGACGCTAGGGTCTTGAGGATTGGTTTGTAGAAAATATTTTAACGATTAAAGGAGGTAGGCTATGCAACGTTTCAGTAATGAGCCAAAGGTTTTTGACGTCGGCGGCGTGAAAGTAGGCGGTCAGCCGGGAGATTATCCCACAGCCTGCTGCTTCTCCATCTTTCAGGAAAGCGATAAGTTGTTTGATAAGGGCAGCCGCAGAAAAGGGTTTAATGAAAAGCGGGGAGAGGAATTGCTAAAAGCGGCAGAATCACTGTGGAAAGCAACAGGCGTGCCCGTCATGGCTGACATTGTCGCCAGCCCGGGCGAAAAATTCAAAAAATATGTGGATTTTGTCACCTCGGTAAGCGACATGCCCTTTTGCGTTGACGCCATTATGATGCCGGCCAAATTGGAGGGCGCGGCCTATTGTGCCGAAAAGGGTTTGCTGGACCGGATGTTCTATAACAGCATTACCGTCTGGGAGGAAGACTTAGAAACGGAAGTTAAAGAATTGGCCCAAATTGGCGTCAAGCATGTTCTTTTGGTTGCCTTTGATCAAGACGATCAGACCCCCAACGGCAGGATTACCGGCGCCCAAAAACTGCTCGATGCCATCGAAAAGGCCGGCGCCGAATTTGAAAGCATTATTGTCGATACCACCACGCTCAACGCGCCCGCCAATGCCTTGTGCGGACTTTCGAATCAGTTAATAAAGGAGAAATGGGGCTTTGCGACCGCCAGTGCGCCGAGTAACGGTTCTTACATGGAATTGCAGCGCTTTAAGGATATGGTTGGATTTAAGGGTTGGGCCGGTTTTGATGCTGCGATGGAAGCCCTTTCGGCGTTTTATTACAACGATTTAATTTTTACCGGACCCATGGCAGGTGCATCCCGTGTCGTGCCAGCAGTTGCGCTTGCCGATGCGTTTTTAGCCACTTCGGTTTTTAATGAAACCAAAGCGCTGCCCAAAGATCCCAACCACCCTTTGCTCAAGCTATTTCCTGAGTTTGCCGAACAGCTTAAGGTGGCCTGGGATAAACCCAGTGATTTGGAAAAAATGTAGCGACCTGGAATCTGAAATGATGCGTTTGTGAGCCTCAGTTGCATACCTTCTTTGAGTCGGGCGAGGATTGATCAGCAATTTGCTTGACATCCTCGCCCTTTTCAACCTTCTATATGCACCCTCAGATTTTTATTACCCAACGGAAAGTGCTCGTCTTTGAGCCTATTTAAGCCTCTGAACACTATCAGGGATCGGACATGTCAAGCTTGAAATGAAAAAGCACCGCCCAGCCCTCAATTAGATAACATCTGCATTTTTATCCAGCCGCAGCCGTTGTTTTCAATTTGGTGAAAATCGACTTGCTGATTAACATTATCAGTGTTAATAAGGATTTGGCGCGACTTAGCGCATTTTAGGATGATGGGCTAGCCAGAAGGAAAAGTCTGGCCTAAAATTTTGGCGACGTTTAATGCTTTGTCACTCATTCAGGTGGGAAATGACCATTTTTGATTGGCAAAATGAACTCAACCGGGACGGGCACCGGGTTGTGATCTCGGGACAACCCATTGCAATGCACTGCCATCATTACAATATCAATTTGCAGAAAACGTTGGAGGAAACCTTGGGCCCGGAAGGTGTTCAGCTTCTGTATCGTTCGGCTGAGGAAACCAATTATAATAGTTTACAGCATCTTTTCAACCAATATACAAAAATCAGAACCCTTAAGTCAAAGCTGGAAATGGCCTCCTTGCTTTATCAGAATTGCGGCCTGGGGATAATTCATTTTAAGAAGGTCAGGCCCCATTCGGCTTATATTGCAAGCCCGTCCAGCCATCATGTCACCGGGTGGCTTGCAAAACACGGACGGCGCGAAACACCCGGCTGTCACTTTACCCGGGGCTGGATTGCCGGTGCGCTGGAGGTGATTTACCAGCGTCCCCTTGGTTTTTATAGCGTGGCGGAACGGCGCTGCAAAATGAAGCAGGATGCGGAGTGTGTCTTTCATGTTAAGGAGCGTTAAGTGGCCATAGATGTCAGCAAGATTATCCATGCGGTCATGGAAGGCAGCAAAATAAGGGAATCCAAAGGGATCCTCCCTCTTTTCGGGGTCTATCTCTCTTTATTTTCGGTGTACTATTACAATCGACTGAGCTTTGAATTTGAAATCAAAATGGGCCAACAGCGTGAGACTGAAGCCAAAAGCCTTTTGATTGCAGCAGCCCAGGAGTGTGGCTATGCCACGTTTCAAGGCATTCGCGATTCCTGGGAATGGCAGCAGGTTGTCGCCCCCATGGTTGAAGACAAAAAAGATCAGATATACGGTTTTGTGGCTGTGGCCGTGGCTTTTGGCTGGGGAGACCTGGCGGTCGAGGCGCTGGTTCCGGGTGAAAAACTCGTCATGCGCGCCAGCGACTCTTATGAGTCCAGCGGCTACCTGGAGCAATACGGTGCTGCAAAATCGGGAAAATGCTACATGATGCGCGGGGTAACGGCTGCCTTTATGGACCTGGTTTACAGCGGTGATTATCCGGATGGCTGTTTTACCTTCGCAGCTCAAGAGCCGCGTTGCCGGGTGAAAGGAGATCCGTATTGTGAGTTTATTGCTCAAAGACCATCTGATTGAGATTGCATATCTGGATAAAAAGCTCTTAAAAAAGCAGGCCTGTTGGAAATCCTTATCGTGTTCTAAAGTTTTGTGCCCGGCGCATGGGAAATCGTCGATCGAATGCTGGCTGATTCCCAAAACCCATTGTGCCGATGATGTTAAAGACGATTTTT
>CAZJHF010000266.1:0-5711 GCA_964545505.1 uncultured Desulfobacterales bacterium
CTCTTTTACTGACACCCGACACCTGAAACCTGAACCGCCTTAGGCGGAACTTTTGAACCGGACACCTGACACCTAAATTAACCTGAATGGTGCACATGATAAATGGAACAAAACACTAAAATGGAAAAAGGGTTAAGGCTGGCTCAATTATGAGGCGGTTGAGGCTTCCTTGGGAGGTTCAAGTTCCGTCTGACGCACGATGTATTCACTGATGCGGTTGCCGTCCATCTCATTGACCGTGATCAGAAAATTACCCAATGGAATTTCTTCTTTTTCGTGGGGAATGCGTCCGATTAGATTTAAAACGTATCCGGAAAATGTGTCATACTCCTTTGAATCCGGAATCTGCATCGGAATCTTCTCGTTGACTTCATCGATTTCAGATTTGCCCAGCACCCGCCATTCATCCTTTTTAAGCCTGACAATATGCGGCTCGAATGTATCGGTCTCATCGACAATCTCGCCGACGATCTCTTCAAGTGCATCTTCCAGGGTAATCAAACCGGAGATCCCCCCGTGTTCATCCACGATGATGGCCAGGTGCTGTTTTCGCTGTTTAAATTGCTTGAGCAAACTGTCCAGTTTTTTATTTTCAGGCACAAAATAAGGATTGCGCATTATTTTGAGCACGTCGGCGACCTCATCTGATATGGCCTGGTGCTTGAGGAGATCTTTGACATTCAAAATACCCACAATATGATCGATATCGCCGTCGATGACTGGAATGCGTGTATAACCGGATCGAACGATTTCTTGCAGGTTTAACGGTTCATTGCCTTCAATGACAAACATGTCGGCTCTGGGGGTCATAATTTCAGACGCATTGGTATCGTCAAACTCAAATATATTTTCGATCAACTCTTTTTCTTCTTCTTCGATCCCGCCTTCCTCCTCGACAACTTCAACAAACGTCATCAATTCTGCTTCAGTAACAATCGGCTTCTTGTGGATTTTTCCGGTCAGTTTGGGAATGAAATTCAAAAATAAAATCAAAGGCGTCAATAGTATTGAAAGCCAATACAGCGGAAAGATGACGAATCGTGCAATTAAAATGTTGTTACGGGTGGCAATGGACTTGGGAAAAATTTCGCCAAAAATGAGAATCAGAAAAGTCATAACACCGGTGGCAATACCTACCGCGTGGTTTGAAACCATATTAAGGGTAATGGCGGTGGCCATGGCTGAGGCACCCACATTGACAAAATTATTGCCAATCAGAATTGTTGACAGCAGCCGATGCGGGTCTTCTTTCATCTTTTTGATCAGTCGATTGGTTGCCCCTTTTTGTTTGGCAAGATGGATGGCTTTGGCCTTGCTGATGGAAAATAAAGCGGTTTCAGCGGAGGAAAAAAATCCGGAGAGCAAAAGTAAAACTATTAAGATGAAAACTTGATCAGATAGCATAAATGCTGTTAAACCTAACCTTTGCTTAGCGCGCCTGTCAACTGCTCCTGCCTCATACGACGCTATAAATTGAGGGCAAGCAGATCAACAAATCGCAAGCGGTTCAGGCCTTGCTATATATTGTGATGTGGAGTTGGAATTTAAAATAGCTGAACCAAATCCTCCTAAAGTGCTAATATAATGTTATTCCATGACGCTGTCAATTCAGAGATCCATTGAGAATAAATCGATACATGGTTTTTGACACCGTTTTAACTAAGCCTGGAAAAAAATTTAAAAATTACGACAACAACGCCAGCATTAAACCAGTGAGGGGCGTCTGCGCTGACGCTTGGTGCTGAAACCGATCAAAAAACCCACAATCAGTACCGCCGAACCGGCCAGAAACCATTTAATGGCGTAATTCATCTCCATTTTGGACACCTGCTCATCAAGCTTTTGAGCCTTCTCGGTTTGTTCGGCCAGCTGTGAAGCCACCCGCTCATAATTGGCTTTTAGGCTAACGAATTCGCTCGCTTCTGATTTTAAAGTCTCAAATTCGGTGCTTGTTTTTTGCAGCTGTTTTTGGGTAGTTTCAAACTCTGAGCTGAACTCTTTATTTTCGGCCTTGAGCCTGTTATTTTCCTCGATGAGGGCTGCGGCCTGGGCCGTCAGATTTTTATGCTTGCCCTGCAGGCGCTCAAGCCTCAGATTATGGGTTGCGCTGGGGGTTAAGTATCGGCTCAGAACCCAGCCCTCTTTTCCGTTGGCCATTTTTACCTGCGTCCACTCCTCTCCTGGATTAACGACCTCAACGATCTGCCCGGATTCAAGCACCGCTATTATTTTGTTGCCGGTACTCGGCCCGGACCGTAAGGTTATTTTCAAATTGTCCGAAATATACATCGTTTCCGCCTGTATCGACGTGGCAAACAAACATAGTATCAACAACACCCCGCATACACCAAATCGTTTGAAAAAATCATTCATAACAGGCCCTTTCAGAATCATAGTTTATTGAGTGCTCATTAAACCGGCTGACAAACGGATTGAGGGGGCATCGATCTTCACGCCTTTTTTTTACGACAACGATCTGCACCGGAAACCCGCACGCAGTACCATGGTGTCGGTAAGCGCTGAAGCTGGCTTGCAGCGTGCCAAAATCCGATTTATCGGCGCTGGATAGCGCTCTGATTTTTATTTTACAACATTCTGCTAAATTAGTAAAATTAGATCCTAACGTCTTTAAATTTATTGACAAATATTCAAATTTTGAGTTTACTGTTGGATATTAAATAAATACCATCGGTTTTTTCGATTGGTTTCGGCAAAACCGGTATCGGTGGTGGTGTTACGATATGATCGCTTATGATTTGCAATGTATCGACGGACATGCGTTTGAAGGCTGGTTTGAGGACAGCGAAGCCTATGAGAGTCAGAAAAAAAAGGGCCTGGTCGCCTGTCCGGTGTGCAACAGCACTCGTGTGTCCCGAATACCTTCCACTTTTGCCATTAAATCCTCGCAGATCCCCCAAAAAGTGTCGCTTGAGGAAGAACACCTGAAAAAAGTTGGCAAAAAAATAGTCGATTTTGTTCAAAAAAATTTCGATGACGTCGGGTGCGATTTTGCAAAGGAAGCTTTGAAAATCCATTACGGCGTTGAGGAGCCGCGCAACATCCGCGGTGTCAGTAGCGACGAAGAAGAAAAAATGCTCAAAGAAGAGGGCATTGAATTTCTCAAGGTCCCCATGCCGGAGAGACCTGACACCGACGCCTAATCCCCAAACCACCTGGGTATCCTTCTATAAGTATCATCTTCAAATACATTTGATTGATCTGAAAAGCTGAGATTTTAAATTGCTTTTTAACTTTTTTTTTACCTATCTCTGCGGAAAATCAACGGGTACCTGTCAAACGAGGGAGCGGACGGCGGCTTCGGCAAGCTCAAGCAGATAAGCCGGATATATACCCAGGCCGATCATGGCAAGGATCAATACTGCCGTAAGCAGTTTCAGCGGTGGGGACAGCCGCAGTTCAGGCAGCGATGCATTCGGCTTTAACAGATAGGCGGCTTTCAATACCAGCAGGTAGTAATAAAGAGAGATCAAAACATTGATCATGGCGATCAACACCAGCGTGAAGTAGCCCTGCTCCATGGCAGCCAAAAAGATAAACAGTTTGGCGCTGAAACCAATGGTTGGCGGAATACCGGCCAGGCTGAAAATGGATACCATCAAAGCCATTGCCAGAAGCGGAGACCGCTGGTGCAGACCCGCCAGTTCTTCAATCTGGATATTACGCCCGTCATCGGCCACCTTAACGACCACCAGAAAGGCGCTGAACTTCGTGATCAAGAGGGCTGCGGCATAAAAGAGAACACTGCTGTAGCCAAACGGGTTCATACTTAATATCCCGATCAACAGATAACCCGCATGGGCGACCGTTGAGTATGCCAGCAAGCGTTTGATGTCTTGCTGAACTATGGCGGCCAGGTTGCCCACCGTCATCGAGACAATCGCAAGCGTTACCAACGCATGCGCCAGGTAATTGCCAGCTGCACCGCTGCCGGCGGCAGCGACCATTCGGACGAGAAGGGCAATCGCAGCCACCTTTGAAGCCGTGGCGATATAAGCCGTCACCTGGTTGGTAGCGCCCTGGTAAACATCCGCTGCCCAGAAATGAAACGGGAACACGGCCAGTTTGAAAAAGAAACCGCTGAGCGTCAACAGCAGTCCCAGGATGACAACCGGTTTGTCGATCACGGCGGGAATCACCCGGACCATATCATCGACATGAGCCACCTGGGTCGTCGCATAAAGTAAAGCCAGGCCGAAGAGCATCACCGCCGATGCGGTAATACCAATCAGAAAATATTTGATGCCGGCTTCAATGCCCAGGTCTTTATCCTTTCTCAAGGCCACCAGAATGTAGAGGGCATAGCTGGAAAGCTCAAGAGAGACGTACATCGCCAACAGGTGCACGCTGCTGACCAGCATGAGCATCGCCAGGGTGCAGACAAACAAAAGCAGATAAAAATCCGGATGGTGCTTTTGACGGATAGCACTGACATTCGGGCACAGGCAAACAATCAAAAACAGCCCCAGAGCCAGCAATACTTTGAAAACCTGTGAAAACAAATCAATCTGATAGGCGTTGGAAAAAAGAAGGCCTTCTGATCGGACCGCCAGCAGGCAGACCAGCACACCACCGGCTGCCAGCAACAATGCGCTGAAATAATCGCGCCTGGAATTTAAGCGCCGCAGCATTGACAGCACCAGAAACCACAGGCTGACCAGTAGATAGTATATTTCAGGACTGAATATCATCCACTTCATCAGGGTAACCCGTTAATGAATGGAATTGTCGCCGTATCGATGACATCGAACAGCAGGGACGGAAAAAGTCCGAAAAAAACTAAAACACCAATCAGAATCATACGGGGTATGCCCAGCCGAAAGGGTACATCCAGCAGCTGCTCATATTTGATATTCTTCGGGCCGTAAAATGTTTTTTGCACGACCCGCAGCATGAACAGGGCGCTAACCACAAGAGCTGCCACAGCCATCACGCCGCGAAATGGATAGACCTTGAAAGCCGCGATAAACACCACCAGCTCTCCCCAGAAGCTGGCCAGGCAGGGAACCCCCATACTGGCCATAGCCGCCACGATAAAATAGGTCGAGGCCACGGGCATAATTCGGCTGAGACCGCCCAGCTTGTCAATGGCCTTGGTATGGGTTCGATCGTAAATATAACCCACCGAGGAAAAGAATAAAGCCGTCATCACCCCGTGGGCAAACATTTGAAAAATAGCGCCGTTCAGGCCATCAACGCTGACGGTTGACAGCCCCAGGCCGACAATGCCCATGTGTGAGACGCTGGAATAGCCGATCACATACTTCAGATCGGTCTGGCGCAATCCGGCCAGCGCGCCATAAACAATACCCACGGCGGCCAATGACGCCATCAATGTCGACCAGTATTTCCATCCTTCCGGGCACAGAAAAATAGCCACCCGCAACACACCGAATGCACCGATCTTCATCAAGACACCGGCATGAACCATGCTGACCGCGTGGGGGGCTGCCACATGGCCGACCGGCGACCATGTGTGAAAGGGCCACACAGCGGCCAGAATGCCAAAGCCCACGAAAAACAATATAAACGCAAATTTCTGTTGATCGGCGCTAAAGGTCCCCGGCTGCATCAGCGAAACGATATCAAATGTATTCAAGCCGGATTTGACGAAAAGATAGACAATCGCCGGTAAAATCAGGGCGCTTCCGGCCAGCAGATACAGCGTTAATTTCATGGCGGCATATTCTTTG
>CAZJHF010000267.1:0-5709 GCA_964545505.1 uncultured Desulfobacterales bacterium
TTCAACAATGTGGGTTCAACCATTTTTTTAACCCTGGCCATAACCTCACTCTTTTTGCCGTCAGGTTGGGTCATCTGATATTTGATCTTTCGCCCCTCCCGCAGTTCTCCTTCGATGGGAACAAGCACCGGATTCCATGCCTTGTACCCGGATGCGTCCGTTAAAACCGACCAAATTATTTCAGGATCAGCAGGGATCGTAATTTCGGTATGAACTGCTTTACAGCCCCAAAAAACCAGCGGCATAATAAATACAAGCCATTTTGGGTTAGATATTTTCATTGGTTGGTCTATGTCTAAATATCTTCTTCGATAGCAGGCGTATTGTTGACACCAACGGACACTTCCATTGCCGGTTCCCACCATCTCGCAACGGGTATGCTTTTGCCGTACACAGTGGTTTCACCCACAATGGGTGTTGCGATTTTAATATTTCTATAGTTGGCAGCGATAGATAAACGCTCCATGGGCTCGTACCAGGGGTGCAGTGCAAGGTTAAAGGTGCCCCAGTGAATCGGGTGTAAAACGTCACCTTTTAGATCCAGGTGGGCCTGGACAGTTTGCTCGGGAAACATGTGCACCTTGGGCCACGATTTGCCGTAGGCCCCGCATTCAATAAAGGTCATGTCGAATGGGCCGTACTTATCTCCGATTTGTTTAAAGCCTTCAAAATAACCCGAATCCCCGCTGAAAAACAGGTTGTGAGATGGCGCCTGAATGACCCATGATGCCCACAGGGTTTGATTGCGGTCGGTGATGCCGCGTCCTGAAAAATGCAGTGCCGACGTTGCAGCCACCATCAGGTTTGAATCGAGCCGGTATTCCTGCCACCAGTCCAGCTCCACTATTTTATCCCCGGGCACACCCCAGTCCGCAAGCAGGGCACCGACCTTGAGCGGAACGATAAAGGTATCCGTTTTATCCATTAAGCCCTGAACGGAGAGCTTGTTGAGATGGTCGTAGTGATCATGGGAAATGATGACCGCATCTACGTCCGGGATCTGCTGGATGTCCAAAGGCACGTCACCGTTAAAACGGGTTGGGCCCAGTATTGAAATCCGTTTTTCAAACACCGGGTCGACTAAAATTTTGTAGCCATCAATGTTGATCATCAAAGATGAATGCCCCAGCCATGTGACGTTTAGTTGATCGCTGCCCGGGGTGTTGAAATGTGATAAGTCGACCGGGTTAACCGGCAGCTCTGTTTGCGGTGTTCTGTGATTGCCGGCGAAAATGAAATCCCAGGTGGTTGAAGCAAATTCTGTGAAGGACAGATTCAATGCAGTTCCCATATCTTCATACTTCCCGTCTTTATATTCAGGTGGACCCGCTATTTTATCCGGCAGTGTAGGGTCGGAATGACCTGCCACCAGAATATCAGTGCTGCTGCACTGCATAAAAGCAATAGCGAGGATGATGCCGATAATGATTTTTGGTTTCATTCGATTTATCGTTTCCTCATGTATTTAAACATTATAAATGAATGATCATTTATATTTGAAATAAATTTTTTTATAACTTTATCGCATCCCAGGCCAGAGTGAATGCGGCTTCAATATTTGCTTCGTTCAGTTCAAAGTCCTGACACAAACTTGGATTGGCCAGAACCGTTATGGGGTAATACATAAAGGCCTTGAGAATATCCGGGTGCACATTTTTTATGATTTTTTGTTCTATCCCGCTTTGCATCACCTTGGCCAGGGGATCAAAATATTGTTCCACTTCTTGCCTATTCACTAAAGCGTTGTATGGCGAATTGGAAAATTGTTCGGCAAATTTATAATATTCCAGGTTGTTGGAGATATAGTCAAACATGGTAAACCATACATTTCTGAATATATCTCGGATCGGCAGCCGATCGTTAAAATCCTTCAGCAGGGCCTTGCTGAGTTCAAGTTTTATCTGGATGTAGGTTGAAACTAAAAGGTCTTTCTTGTTTTTATGATATACATAAATGGTGGCCGGAGATACACCGGCTTCCCTGGCGATTTTGGAAACGGAACTGGCGGCGAATCCGATTTCGTTGACCAGTTTAACTGTGGCCTCAAACAGGGCCGTTTCCTTGACATCATCTCTGGTTCTCATGGCCTCTAAAATAAATGATCATTCATTTATTGTCAAGCGTAATTTTCATGCTACCCTAAATAATTTCACTGCTATGGTCGATTTGACGGCATTAACTTTTAGAGGGACGTTTTAAGGGCATTTCAGGGAGGCGACGCGATTTTCAATGGTGCGGCCGGCACTTTTAAGATGTAATATCAGCCAAAGAAAATGGGGCCCGGGTTGGGGCCCCATTTCTTTTATGATCAGCAGCTTGCTGGTTTAAGCTGCATCCATATCGCGTCGATCGGCCATATCCATAAGGACACGCTCGCGGGCTTTGTCGATGCCCAGCGCTTTGCGTTTCTTGTCGATATGAGCGATCATCATTTGAGCAATTTCAAACGGATCGGTGGCAAAACCCCACTTGCCCATGCCCAGATCTTCGAGCTCTTCAAACAGGTGTTTGTGGAACTTGGTGCCTTCGGTGATGGGGAATGTCACCCCGAAGACCGTAAACACGCCGGAGGCCACAAAATACTGTCCGATGGTGATGGCCTTTTCGCTCATATACTCGGGTGCGCATCCGGCAACGGGCAGATCGGCGATACTTTCGCCCAGTCCACCGGTCTTGACCATTTCAGCACAGGCAATCAGGATGCGGCTGTTGTCCACGCAGGCACCCAGGCCCAGCACCGGCGGCATCCCCACGGTCTCGCAGACTTCTTTGAGGCCGGGGCCGGCCAGATGGGCGGCTTCAGGCGTTGTCAGCCCGGCTTTGGCCAGCGCGATTTGCGAGCATCCGGTTTGGACCACCAGCACGTCGTTTTTGATCAGCTCTTTGACCAGATTCACATGGACGTAGTCCTGTTTCATGCGGGGGTTGTTGCATCCCACCACACCGGCTACACCACGAATGCGGCCGTTGATGATGTTGTCGTTCAGCGGTGTATAGGAAGCCCGGAAGGTTCCACCGAGCATATAGTTGATGTACTCATGCGAAAAGCCGTGCACACCGGTGTTGACAATCTGCGGAATCTCCACTTCCACGCCCCGATTCTTAAAGCGGCCGATGGCCTGGATGACGATTTCATCGGTGCATTCTTTGGGTTTGTTCTCGTGAAATTCGATATGCTTACCGCCTTCGATTCGCGCGCGCGGGTTAGTGGTGATCAGCTGGGTCTTGTAGCATTCCGCCACCTGGGCCAGTGCCTGTTTGATGCACTGCACATCGACGACCATGGCATCCACCGCGCCGGTCACCAGGACGGTCTCGGTCGACATGAAGTTGCCGGCATGCGGCGTTCCATGGCGCGAAAACATTTCCAGGCCCGAGCAGCACATCCCCACCAGGTTGAGGCCTTTGGCGCCGGCGTCCTTGGCTGCCTGGATCAGGGTCGGTTCGGCCACCGATGCAACCATGGATTCAAACAGATTTGGCTCATGGCCATGAACGATGATGTTGACCTGGTCTTCTTTCAGGACGCCCATATTGGTCTCGATTGCCACCGGGGATGGGGTGCCGAATAAAATGTCTGCGATCTCGGTGGCCACCATGGATCCGCCCCAGCCGTCGGCCAATGCAACACGGCTGCACTGTTTGGTGATGTTGGCGTAATGCTGATCTACGCCGATGGCAGTCCGATGCATGAGCTCCATGATTTCACGCATGGCGCCGCGGGGCACGATGCCTTCCTTGCGCCAGGTTTCCAGAGTTTTTGCCGGAACCCGTTTGACAAACGGAATTTCACCATCGACCTGGGTGTAGGTTCTTTCCAGCTCTTTGTACAGATCCATGGCGATATCTTTGATCTCACGGTCTTCAGTCTCGATGTCCATTTCCTTGGCCACAAAGAGCAATTTTTGGACGTTTTTGATCTCATAGTCCTTGATGTGGCCTTCCAGAACCTCGCGAAATAAATCCAGCATGGCCATGCCGTGGTCGGTGTGGGCTGAGCAACCTGCAGCGACGGCACGCGCAAAGTTGCGCGACATGATGGTATCGATGGTGGCACCGCAAACCCCGGTTTTTGCGTATGGGTCTTTGGCATTCAGCCGGCAGGGGCCCATAAAGCAATGTTTGCAGCAGGCTGAATCTGCCCCGATGGGGCAGGGTTTCATGTTTTGCGCCCGATCAAAGGCAAGTTCGACACCATCTTTGCGGGCCTTTGCGAGCATCTGCGCGGTGGCTTCACAGGTGGTCAGCTCCCTGGGTTCGAGCAGTTTCTTTTTAGGAATCACTTTCTTTTGGTCAGGCATATAAATCCTCCCTTCTGGAAAAATCGATTAAGATTAAATTGGGTTGAGTTTCATTAAAAGAAGGTCTTGAAAATTTATGTGGACACTTAAAAAAGATGTGAATAAATAGTAATTGTTCTCAATAAGCCAAATGAATAATTTTGTCAAGGCCCTTACAAAAGCAAAATTTACATAATTTATCAAATATTTATTGGCAATTTTTATGCCAACCTGCCGAAAACGAATATCTTATGATTAAATAAGAGGATCAATGGCGCAAGGCGTTGGAATAGCATAATAATATGCGCTAAGCAATACTTTTTGGCCATTAGAATGAACCGGATTATTAAGTCTTTTTAGCGCTTATTTTTGTCTTATGATACAGGTATGTCTCATGCAGCTAATGAGACGAAACAAAACAGATAGATGTTGGAAAGCTAAGTTTTAAGGCCGAATCCATATCGTTAATTTTGTGTTCAGTTGATATAGTTGACTATAAAGAGTTGGTTTACATTGGTTTTTAGCGATATTTTTTTCGAAGTGCCAGCCGGCGGGCTATCGCTTTCGAACCCAATATTTTTGTGCATGCTGCTCGAGTGTCTCAAATCGTCTCAAATTGGAGACTGAGTCGTTGACACGAATTTTAGGAGTCGTTTATCTATCTAAATTTAAATAGTTTATTTTTTTGCCCGTGTTCATGAATTTGGTATGGAATTTGATTCAATTAATAATTGAATAAACGGTTCAAATCCGACCCATCGGCATATCAGCTGCCAATTAGCGTAAACCATTGGGTATTTTAATTTTCTAATTGAATTAATGAAAAATTTATACTACTTTGCAAGACTCTTGTCGCTTTGTGGTGTGGCAGCTTTAAGATTTGTCGAGCTTCTGAGCGAGTTGCTAGCGGAACCTATTATTGAAACCAGATGACCATTAAGATCACGAAAGGATGTTCCCATGTCGCAGCCGAAAGTTAAAATATATTCGTTGAGCACCTGCAGCCACTGCAAGGCCACCAAAAAATTTTTGGGCGAATGCACCATAAAATATGAATTTGTCGACGTGGATAAGCTCGAGGGCGATGAGCGCAAAGCCATCATTGAGGATGTCAAAAAATTTAATCCGCGTTGCTCGTTTCCGACGATTATCATCGGTGAAACCGTCGTTGTCGGCTACAAGGAAAAAGAAATTAAGGAGGCTCTGGGAATGTAATGACACCACAGGAACTCTATGATCGCATGAAAAAGGTACAGGAAGCGAAAGGCTATTATTTTAACAAAGACAAAGAGCGGACCTTTGAGCTGCTCGAAGCCTTGATTGCCAACAGGGAAAATTACGGCTATATGGGTTGTCCCTGTCGGCTGCTATCAGGCGACAAGGAATTGGATCGAGACATTTTTTGCCCCTGTGTTTACTCTGTTCCGGA
>CAZJHF010000268.1:0-5703 GCA_964545505.1 uncultured Desulfobacterales bacterium
GTCGCTCTATCGAGCTATGCCGGACAGGCCCGGCTTCGCTTTTTCCTGACACCTGAAACCTGACACCTGAAACCAGTAGCTATCACGATACTTGAGAAGTGACACTAATGACCTGTGCGCTATGCGCTTTGCCCTAGGCCTCGAATTGCTTGACCCAGGATTCAAAACGTTGGACTTTTTCGGGTCCATGGCGTTTTAGGTTTAGAATGATTTCTTTGATGGACTTTTCGGTAGGTCGGCCGTTGCCGTTTTTGGAGAAAAATTTATCCGCGTAGCAGACGATCTGCTCTTCGATCGATACGGGAATCATTTCACGATCGGGCAGCGGCAGATTGTGTTGACGGACGTCGGCTTTGCTGATCCCAACGCCAATATGGCGCTCGCAGACAAGCGCCAGTCGGGGCTGCCCCTCTCCTTTTAAGATATCACTGCCCAGAATGCCGTGGCAGATATAGGGGTGTTTGCCAAAACAGCCGAATAAGGGTGTACGGGTTTGAAAGATTCCGATATCATGTAACATGGCGGCCGCTTCGATGAATGCAAGGTCCGGCTTCAATGCCGCAACGCGTGAAGCCGCCGCGCGCGCCTTAACGGCCACCTGTCGGCCATGCGCCATCAGTATCTGATAGGCCCTGGAATTCGTGTCGTAGTATCGTTCTAATATTTCAATCGGATTCATTCTCGTAGACCGCATCGCAATGCTCTTCCCGCTTGAAAGCAAGATTTCACACTTAAGCCAATTGCAGTAAAATTCGCAACGTAGAAATTTTTTTAGACAGGATTTACAGGATTGTCAGGATTCCTTTTTGCCGTTCGCCGGAAGCGAACGGCAAAACCCCATCGCCTGCGGCGAATTTCACGTGCTTTCATCAACCGGGGTGATAGTTTTAATACTTAGGTGCCATCCAACAGTTTGAATTAAATGACCGAAAAAAATATCCTCAAAATCCTGTAGATCCTGTCAAAAAATAGGATTCAATTTACCAAGTATAAACATAAGGCCCAAACGAATAGGCTGTCCGGGCCACTGAAGAAAAAATTGCTATTTATGTTTCTTTGCTAAGAGCACACCCTCGATAAACGGATCGATGCCGCCGTCGAGCACATCATTGACGTTGCCGATGTCCAGATTGATGCGGTGGTCTTTGACCATTTGATATGGATGCAAAACATAAGAGCGTATCTGGCTGCCCCAGGCGATGTCGTCTTTGCTGTCGTGAACCTCCTGCAGTTTATCATCCTGTTTTTGCTTTTCGTGCTGGTAAAGACGTGCTTTGAGGACCTTTAAAGCCATATCCTTGTTGCGGTGCTGGGATTTTTCCTGCTGGCACTGCACCACGATGCCGGTCGGCAGATGGGTGATGCGCACGGCGCTGCTGGTTTTATTGACATGCTGGCCGCCGGCACCGCTGGCCCGGTACACGTCAACTCGCAGGTCTTTGTCTTCAATATCGACCACAATTTCCTGGTCCAGTTCCGGATAAACAAAGACGGATGCAAATGAAGTGTGGCGTTTGCCGCTGGCATTAAAGGGCGAAATTCTGACCAGGCGGTGTACACCAATTTCGGACTTTAAATAGCCGAAAGCATTCTCGCCGCCGGCGGTGAAGGTCACACTTTTAATACCGGCCTCTTCGCCGGGTTGATAATCAATCAGCTCGATTTTATAACCGCGGCGTTCCACCCAGCGG
This sequence comes from uncultured Desulfobacterales bacterium, assembly GCA_964545505.1. Classification (GTDB taxonomy): domain Bacteria; phylum Desulfobacterota; class Desulfobacteria; order Desulfobacterales; family JAHEIW01; genus JAHEIW01. Next base: position 1,692 of record CAZJHF010000268.1, read on the forward strand.
GTGTACATCCGAAAAAGCATTTCAGCCCAATCCTGGGCCTCGGTCCCGCCAGCGCCTGCATTAATGGACAGGATGGCGTTTTTACCATCGTCATCACCGTCGAGCATAAACTCCAGTGATAAATCTGCGATACTTTTGTCCAGGCTTTTAACTTGCCCGTTAACCTCGGCCAGGACCTCTTCATCAGATTCATCAATCGCAAGATCCAGCAGAATTTGGGTTTCCTCCAGATCTTCCGCCAGCTTTTGAAATTTTTCGATTTTATTTGTAAGGGATGTGCGTTCTTTCAGAAAGGGTTTGGTTTCTTCCGGATTATCCCAGAACCCGTCTCTGGCGATCAGCTGCTCAAGTTCAGCCAGACGTGTTTCTTTGGATTCCAGGTCAAAGATAGCCCCGCAGGTTTAGCAATTTATCCTGAAGTTCCTTTAAGTTTTGTTTGAGTTCCACAGACATTTTTCTACCTCCTATAGCTGTTTGCTTGATTAGCCCGTTCGCCCGTATACCGGTTATGATTTAAATTAGACAGCAAGCCTATTTTAACTGGCTCAATCCCGTTTTACGAGAACCTTCGGCGGGCTCAACGGGCTCAACCTCTTTTTAATTTAACCGCAGATTTGCCCAACACAAGTAGTATACCAAAAACAGCCCCCGTCAGGCAAGCTAGGGCGAAAAGGTCTCCGTAGCGGGTATAAAAAGTGATCTGGCGGAGCAACGGTAACGGGCGGACCAGCGCGGTCTCCTCGAGCAATCGGGTTGAAGTTAAGATGCGGCCCGCTGGATCAATGAAACCGCTGATACCTGTATTGGCCGCCCGGGCAAAAGCCCGCCGGTTTTCCACCGCCCGAAAGATGGTCATCGAAAAATGCTGGTAAGGTCCGCTGGTCGTGCCAAACCAGGCGTCATTGGTGATGTTGATCAGCAAGGTGGCGCCGTTTTGCACCAGCTCCCGGGATAGACCGGGAAAAATGACCTCGTAACAGATCTGAATACCGAGGGCATCTTTTTTCCAGGGCAGGGTCTTGCCGGGTTTGCCCGGCCGAAAATCACCGACCTGGGCCACAAGCTTTCCTAAAAAAGGAAGCCAGCGTTCAAAGGGGACATATTCGCCGTACGGTACCAGGTGGGTCTTGTTGTATTTGCTGACCTTCTTAATTTTGGGGCTGATCAGATAGGCGCTGTTAAAATAGATGGTTTTTTCGTTCTGGCGCGCGACCGATGGGCTTCCGACCAGAAAATCAATACCGTTCCGTTCGATACCGGCCATGACCATCTCGGTTGGGCGCTCGTCAAAAAACAAATAAAATGGTGTGGCGGATTCAGGCCAGACGATTAAATCGGGGTTTTCTGATTTTACAGTATGCGATAAGCGCAGATGCTTTTTGATGGCGGCAGATTGATGGGCCGGATCCCATTTTATGGCCTGGTCGATATTTCCCTGAATAACGGCAATCCGTGCCGTTGGCGCTGCGGCCATTAGATCGTCAACCGTTCGAATGCGCCCTGCACCATAGATCCATGTGGCAAGCACTGCGGCGGCAAAGATCCCGACGGCGCTGAACAGCAGCGGTCTTGAAACCGGTAAATTACGCCACGATTTGTGGCGGGCATGGGTGACGGCCACAAAAATGGCTGCATTGCTCAGGGCAATCAAAAAGGACACCCCGTATACGCCAAACAAATCTGCGATCTGGATCAGATGGTGCCGCAGATACAGAGCGTGTCCCAGCAATGCCCATGGAAATCCCGTGAATAGAAAGGTGCGAATATATTCAAGCGCCACCCATAGCAACGGAACGCTGATCAGGCAGCGTACAGGTGTGCGGGCGACAGTGGCAAGCGCCATGCAAAAAACAGCCGGAAAAAGTGCCAGAACTGCAGCAAAAAGAAACAAAATGGCGATGCTGAGGTACCAGGGCAGATACCCGTAGGTTCGCATGACCGGCACCACCCAGTAAAGCAGGGTCAGATAGTGGATCAGACCGGTAATAAAGCCAATTCGAAAACTTTCCCGGGCAGAAAGATTTGCAAGGGCCACCAGCAAGGGCACGAGCGCAAACCAGGCTAACCAATCCAGCCCGATTTTGGGAAATGATCCGGTCAGCAGCAGGCCGCTTGCGGCCGCCAGCAGCATATGGGTTCGATCGGTTTTCATCGTTTGAGTTTTGATAACCTGATTGAGCGGAAGTTGAGGTTGCCCCAGCTTCAAGGCGTCCAAGGGCTTTGCTGTAGTTGTCTACCGCTAGCCCTTGGCAACGCAGAAGATGGGGTGAGATCGGCTTCTCCAAAGGGTAAACAAAATGAAATTATATTCTAAAATGTATAATGCATTAGTATGAGGTAATATTAAATAAAAACCTAACCGAAAGAAAGACTGGGTAAAAACCTTACCCAAGTTTTTCATTTTGTTTACGATCAATTAGGGTTATAACATATATCATAAAATCTTAGTTTACCAATCTTAATATATATGAGCTTGTTATTAATGGTAAATCACTTAACCAGGTTTGTTCGTTGCTTTATTTTGTGGATTGAATCTTATCTTTTGACAGGATCTACAGGATTTTGAGGATATTTTTTTCTTTGGTCATTTAATTCAAACTGTTGGATGGCACCTAAGTATTAAAACTATCACCCCGGTTGATGAAAGCACGTGAAATTCGCCGCAGGCGATGGGGTTTTGCGACGACGGGTAAATCCTGTCTAAAAAACTTTATACGTTGAACACCTTAATTTGCTTAGATCAAATGTGAAATCCCGCATTCATGCGGGGGACGTTATCCACTATTTTTGAAATAGCTTCTGGTTAGGGAATTATTCTTATTATGAAAGCTTCAACCAGAGGAATGCTGTTATCAGGGCTGGTATATCCGGGTGTCGGGCAATTGCTTTCTGGGCACAAGACCTCCGGTCTTATTTTTGTCCTGGGGACATCCGCCGGTCTGATCGTGCTCTTTTATCGCCTGATGCAACGGGTCTATGGCTTTATGGAGCAAGCCTTACCCGGATTGGCCAATGAAGCACTGGATCTGCAATCCTTAAAACAACTGGTCGAGCGTAATTCAGCCGGCGGCTGGGGTGTTGAATATATCTGTTTAATCATTATTACCGGTTGCTGGCTGGCGGCAATTGTACATGCCTATTTTGTCGGTAGGAAAATCGACCATCAATCCGATTTTCGTGGTAATCATTGACCTGAGATTTTCAGAAAGCCAGGTGCCCGCCCATGGATTCTAAAAAGCTTTCGCTGAAAATAGTGCCTGAACGGATGGCCGTTTGCCGCCTTGATGCTTCTGCTCCGTTGCCGGGCGGGTTGGATGGTTCCGGCTTTTATTCGATCACACGCACACAAGAAGAGCTCAGCCTTGTTTGTCATGAAGCGCTAACCCCGCCGGGCATAAAATGCGAGCGCGGTTGGCGATGTTTTCGCGTTCAAGGTGTGTTAGACTTTTCTGAAATCGGCATTATGTTCTCCCTAACTCAACCGCTGGCAATAAACGGTGTTTCTGTTTTTGTCATATCCACTTACGATACCGACTATTTTCTGGTCAAAGAAAAAGATCTGGCAACAGCCATAGACGCTCTAACTGCTTCTGGTCATCAGATCACAAAATCAAAGCCAGAAGCCAGTAGCCAGTAATCAGAGGCCAGAAAACGGAGGGCAGAAGGTGGTGCGGGGTTTATCCCCGCCCGATCAACTTCGTTAAACTTAGCAAATTTTGCCACTAAGGCACAAAGACTCTAAGAGATGATCTGTATTTTAAAGCATAACAAAAATAAAACCCGTCATTCATTTGATTTCTTACGGGTATGGAATGAATAATTTTTTTTTATTCTTGGTGCCTTTGTGTCTTTGTGGCCAAACACATCTCAGAGATGATATGTATTTTAAATCCTAAAAAATTGGACTTGGCATTGTTTTGATCGCTTATGGATATTTAAAAAAAATTTCAGTTTAGTCTTAGTGCCTTTGTGTCTTTGTGGCTGAACAAATACCGTTGAACGCTGAACCTTT
>CAZJHF010000269.1:0-5700 GCA_964545505.1 uncultured Desulfobacterales bacterium
ATGGGCTCCAACAGCCTCAACCCCAGCGTGCCGCCGTCCAGCAGTCTGACATTCGGAGAAAAAGTGTAATCCCGCTGCAGCATTTCGACGATGCGCACGCCGATGCCCTCGTCCCGCAACAGAATGTTGCCGACACCCAGAACCAGAATTTGCTTATCAACCATATCAATTACCACCTTGAATGATCGCACCGCCAGGTGTGCGAATGACTAATTTGTTATTTAAAATGCTCCGGCGCGTTTTCAAACGTCATTGCAACCTGCCCGCCATCGCACTTATCCGGCGAAGCTTATGCGAAGCGGCAATCCGCTCAGGCGAGGCGGGTGGGGCAAAGCGAAGCAACATGTCATTGCGAGCGGAGCGAAGCAATCTGATTCAAAACATCATGATCCGCTGTGGCGGATTAGATTGCTTCGTCGTTAAACTCCTCGCAATGACAGATAATCGGAACCCATTTTTGACAATCACTTTAAATTACATCGGGGTTTATTTTTCAGTTAACTTTTACCCTGAATGTTCGATCATTTTGGGTATCGATCACATGCACCGCGCAGGCAATACAGGGATCAAACGAGTGCACTACGCGCAAAACCTCCAGCGGTCGCGAGGTGTCAGCCACCGGTGTGCCGATCAGCGCCTTTTCGACCGGTCCCCGTTTGCTGCCCGCGCAGCGCGGCCCGAAATTCCAGGTGGAGGGAATCACCATCTGGTAGTTGCCAATCTTTTGATTCTGAATATTAATCCAGTGCCCCAGGGCTCCCCGGGGCGCCTCGTTCATGCCCATTCCGGCTGCCTGAGCCGGCATGGTCCAGGATCGCGATACCGATCCGCTCAGGTCCAGATCATCCAGCCACACTTCCATGGCATCGGCAATGATCTGGGTCTCCAATGCCCGGGCAGCGGTGCGGCCCAGTGTCGAGTAGAGGGCGTCTGTGCCCAGGCCGGTCTGATCCAAAAAGTATTGAACGGCCGTGACGGCTTCATCAAAGCCGTTGCCGCTGTCGTAGGCCATCAGCATGCGAGCCAGCGGTCCGACTTCCATGGGTTGGTCCTGGTAACGCGGGGCTTTGAGCCAGCTGTAGCTTGCCTCTGTGTTCAAGCCGGTATAGTTCGGCACGGTTTCCCCGCCGGACGGATGCAGTGCGCCACCGCCGGCATACCAGCTGTGTTCGACGTGCTCTTTGATGGCCGACGGATTCAGCGAACCGACCGATCCTTTTGAAAAAATCACGCCGCGGGGCAGATAGAGGCTTTGCGGTTCCTGGTCTGTGCGGGGAAATTCTCCGAAGGCCATAAAATTCTCAGAGCCGCCGATGCCGGCCCATTCGGGATATTTCTTTGCCACCCGGATGGCATCCGGAATATAAAACGCATCGATAAAATCTTTTGTTTCCTGCAACAGCTGCCTGAATTCGGCTATGCGCCCGTTGTTCAGATCGTAACGGCAGGTCACCCCGCCCACCTTCAGACTCTGAACATGCGGATTTTTACCGCCGAATAGGGCATGCAAACGGGCGGTTTTGGCCTGCTGATGCAGTGCTTCCAGATAATGGGCGGTTAATAAAAGATTTTCCTCCGGAGTCAGCAGGTAAGCCGGATGGCCCCAGTATCCTTCAGCAAAAGGTCCCAGCTGCTGGCTGCCCACAAAGCTCTGCAGACGGCTTTTGACGGCCCCAAAATCAATCGTCGGAGCGAAGGGCGAAATGTCTTTGGCCAGAGTCGCCGTCTTAGCGGTGTCAGCGCTAAGGGCGCTGACAATGTCCACCCAGTCCAGGGCATGCAGGTGGTAAAAGTGAACGATGTGGTCGTGCAGAAATTGGGCGCCCATCATCAAGTTGCGAAGGATGCGGGCGTTGTCGGGTACCGTCAACCCCAGGGCATCTTCGACGCAGCGTACCGAGGTCGAGCCGTGTACGTAGGTGCACACCCCGCACAGGCGCTGGGTGAAAAGCCAGGCGTCTTCCGGATTGCGACCGTTGAGAATGTTTTCAATGCCTCTGAATAAGGTGCCCGTACTCCAGGCATCGCTAACGTACCCTTCGGTCACCTCCACTTCGATACGCAGGTGACCTTCAATGCGGGTGATGGGATCGATGACAATCCGGTTGCCGTTGCCAGGAGGCGGTTCAGGTTCAGGGTCCGGCACGGGATCAGGATTCGGTTCAGGCGGCGGTGGTGCGGGTGGATCTTTGTCCTTTTTTTTGCCTCTGGGAACATCAGTCGGTTTTGGCATGATATATTCCTTTCCAATTATTTCATGGGATAGTCGCAGCGATTCAACGGTATGGTGTCAGCCGGCGGTTTAATCATCATATTTTTCTTCGTGGCTGTACTCCTCGCTATCGCCATAGCCGTCGTGCTCATCGTGCTCTTCGTTTTCCTGGTAAAACGGGGTCATCGTATCCCAGAAATCCGGCTCGCTGCAGCCGATACAGGGGTGCCCGGCCAGCACCGGCCAGCTGGTTTTATCGTTGAACTGCTCGGTCGGACAATTGTTATGGCAGCGCTTGCCTTTACAGCCGTAATCCTCCAGGCAGCGATGTTCCTGGCTGTCGTGGCGGTACGGGCACTGTTCGTGCACCCGGGCACCATAGGCAAAAACCGGCCGGCCGTGTTGATCCAGCCGCGGTAGTTCATTGAACAACAGATGATTGGCCAGGGTTGCCACAAAATTAATCGGATTGGGCGGGCAGCCCGGGAGATTGACCACCGGAACCGTCAGCTGGGATCCCAGGGCGCCCTGGACGCCTTTGGCCCCAGTGGGATTGGGCGCCGCAGCCGGCAGACCGCCGTATGATCCGCAATTTCCAATGGCAATAATGGCCTTGGCTTTTGGACATACCTCCTGGGCAATGCTAAGCATGGTGCGACCGCCAACCATGCCGTAAATACCGCCGTCAGCGGTGGGAATGGCGCCTTCAACCACGCAGAAAAACTGTCCGGCGTATTTGTCGGCTGAACTGTAAAGAATGTTTTTAACCTGTTCACCGGCGGCGGCCATCAGGGTTTCATGGTAATCCAGCGAAATGGAATTAAACAACAAATCGTCAAAGAACGGCGATGTGGTCCGCAACACCGCTTCGGTGCATCCGGTGCACTCGGCAAAATGCAGCCACAGCACCGGTGGGCGTTGTCCGCTGGTAAAGGCTTCCACAATCTTGGGACCAAAGGCCGGTCCCAGACCCATGGCGCCGGCGACAACGGTACAAAATTTTAAAAAGTCCCGGCGCGTCAGATCCCTTTGTTTTAATCCATCTTTGGGGTGCTTTGCAGGTTCCATCCATCTCCTCCTAGTAAAAGATATTAAACTCCTCAATTTCTATAACGCTTGAAGGTTTAATTTTTATCCCATATTTTTTTTAATCCTGATGATGCAGTCATTTAATTTGTTTCGCAGGTTTTAATCCTAAAATAATCGACATGGCCGGACTTTTTGACACCGGATTGGAACTCTTAAAACAAAAATCATGCCACCAAACTATTGCCAGTTGCCCATTTATGATTGAAGCGTGCTAATCGTCCATAATTTAGGGCCGTTAAAAATATTATTGTTTCTTAAAACCGGATCGTTCACCTGCGGTTCGGGCCGCAGCCGGCAGGTGTATTCGGTAGTGACTGTACACAAAACCGCAAGTGCTGGTGCACAAAGTGTCACATCTGCATTCAATTCCAAACCGCGTCAGAGCAAAAACCAAAAAAATCTGCATATTGACTGAAAAAATATTTGAGATAAAATGTTGCCGTTTGGTAGCAATGTGTAGGAATTATCCACCACCTGAAAAAAGGAGAAGACTTTATGCTTTTTGATAAACCCGGAAAGGAAAATACGCAGCAAGCTTTAAAACTGGCGGCTGAAAGGGGCAGGCAGCTCGGCATTGAAGAGGTAGTGGTGGCATCCACCACCGGCTTTACTGCCTACCAGGCCATCGAGATTTTTGATGGCCCTCGCATTACCGCTGTCACCTATCACTGCGGATTTAAAGAGCCGTTTAAGAGTCAAATGCCCGAGGACGTCAAAGCAGATCTGCAGAATAAAGACATCACCGTGGTGGCCGCCAGCCATGCACTTTCAGGCGTCGAGCGCTCCATTGCTAAAAAACATTCCGGTGTGTATCCTGTCTTGATTATGGCCGACACCCTGAGGCTCTTTGGTCAGGGCGTCAAGGTTGCGGTTGAAGTTGCAGTGATGGCGGCGGACGCTGGTGCATTGAGCGGCAATGATATCATTGCCATCGGCGGATCGGGGCGCGGTGCGGATGCGGCCCTGGTACTGAAACCGGCGCACCAGAACAATTTTTTTGATCTGCGGATCAGAGAAGTGGTTTGCAAACCGAGAAGCTTTTAGGTAGTTCGTATTAATGGCAAATATAATTGACTGAATTTTAAAGCCTTCAACGAGCAAACCGGTTTCAGGTGTCAGGTGTCGGGTGTCAGTAATAATAAGTTTTAGCGTTCAGATGTCAGTCTCTGGCCCGAAGGGCCTAACGTTGGCCTTGAATCCTCTGGTCGCAAAGGCCTTCAAGAGAGATTTCATTTCTCGGTTCAACAAGCAGTACCCTGAAACCTGACACCTGACACCTGAAACCTACAAAATGAACTTTGAACCATGATCTTCATTGCCGGTGTTTCGCCCAAAAAAAAGGTTCTGGACCAGAATCCACGCAGGTGTACGGTGTGTGGATCGAACCAGGCTTATTCTCAGCGCATCGACCACTATCTCAGCCTTTTTTTCATTCCCATATTCAGAGTCAAAAAGGGCGAGCCGTTTAGCGTATGTGAGGGCTGTGCGCAGACCGGCCAGGGGTTTGGGCCGGATCCCACGCAACAGCAAACCGATGCAATCAGGACATGCAGGAGTTGCGGAAAAGTGCTGGATCAGGATTTTAAATACTGCCCCCAATGTGGCAAACGCGTTTAACAGGAAATGGAAACGAGCAAAAAAACCACGAAAGCACGAAATTGTGGAAACACGAAATTTTACTTTCTTTTCGTGCTTTAATCCTTTCGTGTTTTCGTGGTTAACTCTTGGTTTAGAGATGACCCAACGTATTTCATATGGGAGTAACGCCCTCCCCGAACGCCACATAGTGCTGGTATCACCGGAAATCCACTGGAACACCGGTAACATCGGCCGGACCTGTGTGGCAACCGGCGCCTACCTGCACCTGATCAAACCACTGGGATTTTCGCTGGACAACAAGCACCTCAAGCGCGCGGGATTGGACTACTGGCAACACGTCAAGCTGCAGGTTTGGGATGATTTTGAATCTCTGCGTGCAAGCCTCGCCCTGCAGCCGCAGGAAGTCGCACTTTTTTCAAAAACCGGAGCGCATTCGTTCTGGAGCCTGCCGTCAAGGCTGCGCCTGTTCCTGGTGTTTGGCTCCGAAACACAGGGCCTGCCCCAAAACATCCGGCTTATGTATCCGGATGCCAGCTATCATATACCCATCACCAAAGACATCAGATCATTAAATCTTTCCACCGCCGTTGGCATTGCCCTTTATGAGAGTCTGCGTTCGAAAGATTCATTTCACAGCTGGTAAACGCACTGGCCATTAATTTAAAGTGTTGGATATTTTAGAAATTCAAGTATAATAGGGTAAGCGGCAACCCCATCGATAGTTGCGTTGCGTGCAAGCAAATTGCATTACTTTTATGCAGTTGACAATTAAAGTAATGTGATTATTTTCTATCAAAAAA
>CAZJHF010000270.1:0-5684 GCA_964545505.1 uncultured Desulfobacterales bacterium
GCGCTTGAAAACAGATTTACAGCAGATGTTAAATTTCGGGGGCGAACTTTTCTATCAGGAATCGAGACAAAAACAGTTTTACCGCCGGGTTTCAAAATCCATCGATATCGAGCACGATCACAAGATGCACCATCTAAAACGCCTGCTGCACAAAGAAGATATTTTTTCATTTGATGTCACTACCGAAACCTGTTTGAGCATCGCCGCTATTATGCAATTTGCAGATGAAGGCTACAACGGGGTTGTCAATGTTTACCCGTTTACGTGCATGCCGGGCATGACCACTTCGGCCATTGTCAAACCCGTCATGAACAAACGCCGGGTTCCTTACCTGGATACGCCTTACGACGGAAGCCTGCAACCGGGCAGGGAAACGGCTATCAGGACCTTCATGCACCAGGTGCAGCAGCATTTTCAGCGCCATGGGAGAAAAGGATGTATTCAGCAGCGTGCCGCATGAACCCGTTATATCGCTATCAATATGCCTTTACGCTATCTAGAAAATCATGGGCCCAAAAGCATTCACCCGGCCGAAGCCTTGGCGGAAGATCAGGCCGACCTGCCAGCCCTGCCACAACATGCGATAAACAAATTGGGCACCTACAGGCTGATCTGCGGCGGGCTGATGTTCGTCGGATTAACGCTTGGCATATTCTGGTTTCAATTTTCTAAAATACCGGCCGGCAGCCGGCCTGAGATATGGAATCAACTGCAGTGGCGCTACCTGTTCTGGTTGTTGCTTTTTTTACCGGTCGATACCGTTGCGGCCGGTTTGCGGATCTGGGTGATCGGCCGTGTTCTGCAGCCCGGCGTGAGTTTATGGACCTGCCTGAAGTCTGAGTGGGCCAATCTGGGGCTGGCGATGCTGACCCCCTCTCAAACCGGCGGCGGGTTCGGTCAGATTTACATGTTAATCCGCGGGGGCATGAACCTTGGCACGGCCCTGACGGTCAGTTTGATCTCTTTTTTGGGCAGCATGGTCGTCTTACTGTTTGTGGGTATTCATGGTTTGCTGTCATCAAGCGTAGAACACATGCGTTTCTTTTTCCAGGGCGCCTTTGTTGTCTTTTTTGTCGTTTTTGGCGGCCTGATTGCCGTTGTATGCTGGCCTGGTTCGGTGCGCCGGGTGGCGGCAGCTATTTCCAGAACAATCGACAAAATCGAAGCGCGACGCGGTTCACTGGAAAATTGCGGGTCTTCACAGAATAGGCGTTTCAGGTGTATAGCGGAACACCTGCAGACCCTCTTAAGAAAATTGATCGATCTTTGCTATATGCACCAGAATAACATGCGCCGTTTCTTCCGGCTGAACAACTCCAGTTTTATATGGGTCTGTCTCCTGAGCCTGGTCTTCATGCTGGCGCGCGCAATCATGGCCTATTTGTGTCTGCGCTTTCTGGGCATTCCGGTCGCCGAGGTGAGCCATGTCCTGCAAACCCAGCTGTGCCTCATTTTTATAATATACTTTGCCCCAACCCCCGGCAGTTCGGGCCTGGCTGAAGGGGCTTCCATGTTAATGATGGGCGCTATCATCTCGGCTGGTTTCGTGCCCTATTATAACTTGCTGTGGCGCTCATTGACGCTGTATCTGCCGGCCGTCGCCGGACTGCTTTTTTTGTTGCGAACCATTATGCAGGATGCCCGCCGCCTTGGCAGCCGCTGATCCGGTAATCAACTTCTTTCAAATAAAGGGTGACTGCGCGGGACTTACCGGGACCGGGTGACCTTCCGTAGAGGCGCTTTAGAATGATAGCATTAATCCAATGACCAAGGCCATGTTTATTACAAACCGCACGAACCGAGGAGAGCCCCATGAAAAAAAATTCAATTGCTTTGTCAGTCGCTGTTTGTTTTTTGTTCATCAGTATTTACCCTGCCCTTAGTGCTGCCGGTGGACGCCATCACCAACGTTTGTTCTGCAAGGACAAAGTGAAGGTGATGTCCCGCAATTTGTATGTGGGAGCCGATATCTTCCAGGTGCTGGCGGCCGCCCAGAACCCGAATCCCGCCCTTGGCGGATTGGATGTTCCCATTGCTGTGGCAACCCTTTTTGAGACCGTTCAATATACCAATTTCCCCGAGCGGGCCGAAGCGATTGCCAAAGAGATCTGGATGACCCGGCCGCATCTGGTCGGCCTGCAGGAAGTGTCGCTGTGGTATACCCAGTCACCGAGCGATTTTTTTGATTTTTCATCAGGCAGCCCGGAACCCGACCCGGATCAAGCTCCGGCGCAGGATCTTGTCTATGATTATCTGACGATCCTGCTGAATGCCCTGGCAGCAAAAGGATTGCATTATGAAGTTGCCGTATCAATTGACAACGCCGATGTCGAGTTGCCCATGTTCACTGGGTTTATCAGAGTTCCGGGATTTCCGAAACCTGTGCCCACCTTCGATGACCTGCGCCTAGTGGATCGGGATGTCATCCTGGTGCGCGGCGACATTGACGCCACCAGCCCGATCGCAGCCAATTACAGTAATAATCTGCCCGTGGAAATCGGCGGCGTTGAACTTGAATTTACGCGCGGCTGGACAGCCACAGATGTTGAAGTCTGCGGTCAGACCTACCGCTTCGTCAACACCCATCTCGAGATCTCCAGTGAGCCGGAAAGTTTTTTCAGGGTGATTCAGGCAGCGCAGATGCAAGAATTGTTGACAATTCTGTCCTATGAAACCAAACCGATTGTGCTGGTCGGCGATTTTAACAGCTCACCTGAGGATGTTCCGGGTGAAGGCTGTCTCCCCGACGGCCTGACATGTTTTCCGTATGTACCGCCCTATATGCAGGCCACGATGGGTTTTGGCTATCTGGACGCCTGGAACCTAATCTTCTGGCCCAGAGACGGTTTCACCAGCAGCTTTGACGAGTTTGTCAGTGATCCGACGGCCGAGCTGTATGAACGCATTGACCTTGTCCTGTTGAAACCGCAGGATAAAAAGATTAAAAACGTCGTCGCCCTGACCACCGGCAATAAGCCCTTCAGTATGACTCCCGGCGGCCTGTGGCCGTCCGATCATGCCGGGGTGGTCGCCCGAATCAAATTCTCTCACTAAACAAACAGACTCTGGCAAGAGGCTGAAGTGAAGACATTCTTCGCTTCAGCCTGTTTCATATCTAACCGGCAAGAATATCTGATCAGATGATGTGTCTGCAATAAGCCGAAGGTCTTACGATTTCACACCAGCAGAATGGTGCAACTTTAATTGCACTGTCAATTATTATTGCACTTGCATAACCCCCCGGTATTATTCGATACGACTCACATACCCGATGAGCCCGGCAACCGCGCGCACTGCCCCACAGCTTCAGGGGCTTCCCAAACCTGTTTCTGGGGGTGTAACAGACAATCGATTGTTACGACAACAATGCCCCGCCGGCATCATAACGCTTTGTAATGACAGTGTTTTATAAAATTTTTCTGCTCTGAAGTCAAAATTAGGTTATGGCTGAAGAAAAACGCCGGGATTGGAATACCTGTTGCAAGATCATTTAGGAGATACAGACGCCCGGGCAGCTTGACAGAAGTGGGGTGGTATAATATCGTTTTAATTGGGGATTCGCCACCAGACCAGTCCGACAAAACTACTGATGCGGCATTTACAACCAACGACACCTCCTTCTGCTCCAAGCCCGGCGCTGATACGTGTAATTTTTCATCTGATTCCAGCAACTTTATAACCATTTTATTAATATGCTTAGATGCAAAATAAATTTTAATTCCCGTATAGTCGCCTTTTCTCTGATCATTGCCTACTTGATTTTTTTCAGTGCCTGTTTGAATGATACCCCTCGCCGCGTGGCGCCAAAAGCAGTTGGCGGCGTATTGGATCTCACCGATTGGGACCTAAACCAAGATGGCTCGCTCGACCTTGCCGGTGAATGGGAATTTTACTGGAGCCAGCATCTGTCTCCACCTGATTTTTTAAAAGAAGCGTTGCCGGCAAAAAAAGAATTTATCAAAGTGCCGGGCTATTGGAAAAATAATGAAATCGGAGGGAGCCAGCATCCGCCCGATGGATTCGCGACCTACCGCCTCAATATTATCCTAAACCAGAGCACGGAACCGCTGGCCCTGAGGATGCAGGAAATCTCAGTCGCCTATACGCTTTATGCCAACGGAAAGCAGGTCGCATCTCTGGGGGTCGCCGGAAAAGATCGTGAAACGACCGTTCCGCGGCAACTGCATCAGGTGGTTGATTTTAGAGCGGCCAACGACAGCGTTGAGGTGATCATACAGGTGTCCAATTTCCATCACAGACGCGGCGGCGGGCCCTGGGAAGTCATGCAGTTGGGAACCGAGCAGGACATCCGGCAAATTCACGAAAGAGGCCTTAATCTGGACTGGTTTCTTTTCGGCAGTCTTTTTATTATGGCCCTGTATCATCTGGGGCTTTTTCTTTTCAGAAAAAAAGACCGTTCGCCGCTGTATTTCAGTATTTTTTGTTTCTTAATTGCTTCAAGACTGTTGACCACCGGTGGAAGATATCTGGCACATTTATTTCCGCATTTAAACTGGGAATTGTTGATCAAGTTTGAGTATCTTTCCTTTTACCTGGGCGTTCTTGCCTTTGCGCTGTTTATGCATTCGCTTTTTCCGAATTTTTCAAAAAAGATTTTGCGTATTATAGAAATACTCGCCCTTATCTTTGCCGCGATTGTGGTTTTTGTGCCCGCAAGCATCTCCTCGTATACGGTCAATCCGTATGAAGTGATCACCATCGGGATCCTTATTTACAGTTTTTATATTATTATGGTTTCTTTGCGGCAGCGCAATATCGAGGCCCTCGTTTTTCTGGTCGGATTTCTCATTTTAGCAATTACGGTAATAAACGACATGCTGCACGTGGACGAAATCCTTCAGACCGGATTCTTTGCGCCCTTCGGCTTCCTTTTCTTTGTTCTATCCCAGGCATTTCTGCTCTCTTATCGCTTTTCAGCTGCCATGAGCACCGTTGAAACCCAGCAGAAAGACTTAAGAGATGCCCTTGGGTCCTATAAGACGGAGATCGTGGAGCGCGTAAAAGCCGAGGAGGCGTTGCGTGAGTCCGAAGAAAAATACCGGACCATCCTTCAGAGTATCGAGGAGGGGTATTATGAGGTCGATCTGGCCGGCAACCTGACCTTTTTCAATGAATCGATGCGACGGCAGCTCGGATATTCAAGGGATGAGTTGATGGGCATGAACAACCGCCAGTATATGAATGCGGAGACCGCCCAGCGCGTATATGAAACTTTTAGCACGGTTTATAAAACCGGCGAACCTGCCAAAGCACTCGACTTGGAGATTGACACCAAAGACGGCAGTAAAAAATTTGTTGAGCTTTCGGTATCGTTAATCCAGGATCCTGAGGGCCGACCGATCGGATTCAGAGGGGTAGCTCGCGACATTAGCGAGCGCAAAAGAGCCGAGGAGCAGGCCGAACTCCATCAACAGCAGCTTATGCAGGCCAGCAAAATGGTGGCGCTGGGCACCCTGGTTTCCGGGGTGGCCCACGAGATCAACAACCCCAACAATTTTATCATGCTTAATTCGCCTATTTTAAAAGAAGCCTGGAAAAATGCCATGCCCATTCTGGAAAGGTATTACGAAGAGAACGGAGACTTTATTGTAGGCGGAATGCCATTTACGCAGATGCGTGACAATATTCCGGCCCTGTTTTCCGGCCTATCCGATGGGTCCAAG
>CAZJHF010000271.1:0-5661 GCA_964545505.1 uncultured Desulfobacterales bacterium
ATGCTGATAACGGTAAATGTGTTTTTCTCAAAATAGGCTAAACCGATATTGTTGGAGGTTTCAACATTATCGTCAAACTCGGAGGACATGACGGCGACACCATCAGGAAGCACTTTTAGCAGCTTAATGATTTGTTGCGTATCTTTTCCGGCAATGGCCTTTGACACTCTTTTGTCATCAGCAGCTGTCAGGGTAATTGACACTTCCGATTCGGTCGAGGCATATTTACGCTGGATGTTTTGCCGGTAGGAAACAACAATTTTTTCAAACCTGTCAATTGCTTGGGAATCAAAAGCCAAAGATGCCGATGCATTTTGCGGGATCGCATTGGTTCTTGACCCACCTTTAAGGGCCACCAGTCTGATCCGGGAAGCCTGATTCAACCCTTCCATCAATTCAGCCATTATTTTTATAGCGTTGCCTCGTCCTTTATGGATGTCAAGGCCAGAATGCCCGCCAGACAAACCGGAGACCTGCAAACGAAACAAATTAAATTCCGGCGGCAGCTGGCTTGTCGCTGTCGGCAAGGTGACCCGCGTTACCGTTCCGCCGGCTGAGCCGATGGTCAAAACGCCCTCGCCTTCAGAATCCACATTGATGAGAATTTTAGCACTGATGAATTCAGGGTTTAATTCGGCTGCGCCTTTCAGGCCTAATTCCTCTTCCACCGTAAACAACAGCTCAAGCGGCGGATGAGACACTTCTGGGTCTTCTACCAGGGCCATGCACAGCGCAATTCCAATACCGTTGTCGGCACCCAGCGTCGTTCCCCGGGCAGTAAGCCAATCTGATTCGTATTTAAGTTTAAGCGGATCTTTTTTAAAATTGTGGGCTGAATCTGGCGTTTTTTCACATACCATGTCCAGGTGACCCTGTAGTACTGTTGTCGGTGCGTTTTCCATACCGTTGGTCGCCGGGACCTTTATCAGAACATTTCCTTTGCGATCTTTTTTGAATCGTAAATTGTTCGTTTTCGCCCAGCGTTTGAGCATTCTGGCTATTTTTTTCTCATTACCCGGACAGCGCGGAATGGAACTGATCTGTTCGAATTTTTCAAGTACGGCCATAATCTTGTCGCCTTCAATCTTGGCCCTGCCGGATGCAAAAAGTGTGGACGAACCCGCAACGGCTAGCAAAACCAAAACGCATGCAAATGAAAAGAAAACAAACAAAGGCTTTTTGTATTTGAGCATAACGCATCCGTTTGATCGTATTGATCCGTACCAGTGTGGTGGTCAATCTTAGGTTTTATTCCACAGTATCGATGTCGATGGTCGTTCGTCTTCAGTCAAAGGTTAGGTTATCAATTCCAAATTTTTCTTTAACCTTTCCTTTAATCCATCTGACGGCTTGCGGTTTGGTTCTAAACAGTAAGGTGTCCCAACACGATCGATTGCTAAATACTTCATGTAGTTTCGAGATCCGATCGGCCAGTTCGATATTGGCGCCATAGGACACATAGGTTACCATGGCAACGACCGAATCCGGGTTAACGTTGGAGGCATCTGCAAATAGTCCGGATATCGTTTCAACCGCTTCAGCGGATATATCCACCTTCGTTAAGGCGCTGTGATCAATCAAAATGTAATTGTAGTGTTTAAATTTGTCTTCATCTGACGCCAAATAATCATCAAACGCATCGATCAGTTCCTGATCCGTCATCCGTCCCCGGGTTTCAATGATCGCACCGATACCCCCATCACATTCCTTTATCTCAACGGGCATGATAGACCCTCCGGAAATATAGGTGAAAAAATACTCATATTTTGACCATTCGAATTAGGATTAAGTCCTCTTGATGCAACAATTGAGTATGAATGCCTAAAACTAAATCCGGCTTTAATTTTTAAATTTTAAAGATTTGACCATGCCCGCCAGATATTCCGTCGGCATATTCTGACTGCCAACCACGGAAACGCCGATGAGCTTATCGCCCTTATAAGCACCGACAGCCACGGTTAGCATATCAAACGAGCGATAGCGCCAGGTAATTTCTCCATAATTGGCTTGGGTGCCATCCGACAGCGTAATGAGTTCCTGTTTACGAATAGCGGCCTCTTTAACCTCTGAATTTTTCTGATACAGTTTCAGAAGAAACTGTCCGGTATCTTTCAGGGCCAGCCCCTGGGGAATATCCGCCACCCCGACAGTAAAGATGGGAATGCCTTTGGGTGCCGTTTTGCGAAAAATCTGGCCCGGCTCCAACGCATGATCGGTGATGGTCAGTTTGGGGTCATATTGGACCGAGAAACCATATTCGTTGCTGACGTATTGTCCGGGCTGCAGACCTGCAAGGGCCTGTCTGTTTTTTTCTCTGATTTTCGCGCGATCCCTGGGACGCGTCTCCTGCCAGAGGGTGATGAGATCTTGAAGGGCTTCTTCTTGCTGTAAATTTTCCGGTAGCGGTTGGTCGGACTTCACCGATGGAATGATGTTAGAACGCAGCAAGACAGAGGGAATAAAAATATCCTTTTGATCTAATCCACTCGTGAATACCGCGACGATGTTTTTATACGGCACCACAAATATAAATTGCCCACCATAACCCAGGGCCGTGTAGGCGCCGGATCCCATCGTCCACCACTGATAACCATAATCCATAGGTCCTTTGGTGGATACATGCTTGCGTGTTGATTCCTTTACCCAGCGATCAGATATGATCTGTTTGTCCTCCCACTGCCCATTGTTGAGGTAAAGAAAACCGAATTTTGCCATATCCCGCGGGCGGATATGAAGCTTGCCGTACCCGACAGTTATGCCCTGCGAATTAGAGGGCCACATAAAATCGGAAATTCCCAGCGGTTTAAGAAGATGTTTTTGGGCAAAAGAGAGCGCATCCATACCGGCTTTTTGCTGTAAAATAGCCGAAAGCAGAAAAGTAGCGCCATTACAGTAATTAAATTGCGTTCCCGGCTCTTTAACCATGGGCAGATCAATCATAAACTGCACCCAGTCCGCGCTAGCCTTCATTTGCCCTAATCCAATCCAGTGATATCGATACGAATCACGGCATTCCAGACCCGTCGTCATGGTCAATAAGTGCTCAAGGGTCATGGCTTGCTTATCGGCGTCAAGATTTTTAGCCAAGTGCTCCGGAAAAAACTCCATTGCTGACTGGTGCACGCTTTTTATGTAGCCTCTATCGATGGCAATGCCAATCAAGGCCGATGTGACGCTTTTGGAACAGGAGTAGATGTTATGCGGATCGGCCGCATCGCGCGGATAACTGTAAGCATCCAGCACGATATACCCGTTGCGAACCAGCACAACACTGTCGATGTCAATATCTTTTTGCCAGATAACGTCCATCATATCCAGCAACAGGGCCGAGTCCATTCCCTGGCTTTCCGGGGTGGCGGTCCGCCAGCCCTGGGTCGGCCAGTAATCCGGCTTATCCGGCCCCACGCCTCCACAACTCGACAGCAGCATAGTCGCAAAAACAAGGAAAACTAGCTGCAAAACTAATTTTCGTTTGAATTTGTCCATCTTTTTACCTCAGATATGCAGTCAGACTAAAAGCAAATTGCTTTAAAAGCGCTTAGATTTTGCTCGAGGAGTCTGGATATAATTTTAAAACCAAAACTGCTTTGTGAAGGGTTAGGTTTTGCTTGAGAGTAAGGCGCAAACCGCTTCAATAACGGAGCGTACACGAAGTACGCGAGTATTTTGAAGCGGTTTGTAACGCAACTATCTAGCAAAAGATAGCCCTTCACAAAGCAGTTTTAGGCTTTGCGTTGTATTTTGGGGTTAAGCTCTTCCCTCAGCCAATCCGCAAACAAATTAATACCGATCACCAGCAAAATCAGGGCCACGCCCGGAAAAACGATCATCCACCACATGCCGGCGTAGATATAGTTTTTGCCGATAGAGATCATCATACCCAGGGAGGGCTCGGTCAGCGGAACCCCGACGCCCAAAAAGCTCAAGGTGGCTTCGAGCATAATCACCACCGCCAGGTCAATGGCCAGAACCACAAATATCGGTGGAATGGCATTGGGCAGCAGGTGGCGCACCAGGAGCCTGAAATCACCGGCGCCGGTGGATTTGGCGGCCATGATGTAGGCATTTTCTTTGACTTCCAATACGCTGCCGCGCATGGTGCGCGCATAGCGCACCCAGCCGGCAATGCAAATGGCCAGAATGACAATTAAAATGCTGCCGCCGCCGGAAATCCCCAGGAATAAAAAGGCCAGCAGGGTGGTTGAAAAGGAAAACAATGTGTCGGCCAGGCGCATGGTAACCGCATCGATCCAGCCGCCATAGTATCCGGCTAAAAGCCCCATGATCACACCGAAAGTCCCGGCGATCAGCACGACACTAAAACCCACGACCAAAGAGGTTCGGCAGCCATAGATAATCGTGCTGAAAATCCCGCGCCCCTGATCATCGGTCCCCAGCAAATAAGGCGCCGTGCCCTCTTCCATCCAGATCGGCGGGGTCAGAAAATGTTCCAGGGTAAGGGTCTCCAGATCATAGGGGTTCTGGGGCGTAATCCAGGGCGCCAGCAAAGCGGCGAAAATAAACACCACCAGAATGACACATCCCACGATGGCAGAGGGATCGTGTAAAAAGCTATAGAGCATTCTGGATTTGATGCGTCGCTTACTCATAACGGATCTTGGGGTTGATCACTGCGTAAAGTATATCAACAATGATGTTCATGGTAATGATGACCACTGCCGCCAGCATAATATAGGTGACAATCACCGGTTGATCGTTTTCGCGGATGGAGGTCAGCAGTAAATTGCCCATGCCCGGCCATTGAAAGATGGTTTCGGTCACAATTGAAAACGCGATCAGCTCGCCAAATTGCAGGCCGGTAATGGTCACGACCGGGATCAGGGCGTTGCGCAGGGCATGCTTGAAAATGACTTTGCGGGGCGGCAGGCCCTTGGCCCAGGCAGTTTTAATGTATTCTTCGGTCAGCACCTCGCGCATACCCGCCCGGGTCAGCCGCAAAAGTACCGCCAGCTGATACATGGCCAGCGTCATGGCCGGCAGGATCAGGTGACTGATTCCGTTGAAATTTAAAAACCCGGTGCGCCAAAAACCTACCTGGGTAGTCTCACCGCGTCCAAAAGGCGGTAAAATGCCCAGATAAACCGCGAAAACCATGATCAACAATATACCCATCAGAAAGGTGGGGATGGAAATGCCCCCCAGGGAACCGGCCATGATCAGCCGGTTGCGGGTTGCATACGGCTTCAGCGCTACCAGAACACCCAGGGCCACCCCGACTATAAAAGATAGAATAACGGCCGTTGATGCCAGTTCGAAGGTGGCTGGAAAGCGCTCCAGGATGAGCCCCAAGGCCGGCACCCGGGTCACGTAGGATATGCCGAAATTGCCCTGGGCTGCATTGGCCAGAAACCGGACGTACTGCACGTAAGTGGGTTGATCCAGGCCCAGGCTGCGCCGCACTTCTTCAACCTCATGAGCGGTGGCATAGCGCCCCGCCAATGTAATTACCGGATCCCCCATAAAGCGAAAAACGATAAAACATAA
Source organism: uncultured Desulfobacterales bacterium (assembly GCA_964545505.1). Taxonomy (GTDB): domain Bacteria; phylum Desulfobacterota; class Desulfobacteria; order Desulfobacterales; family JAHEIW01; genus JAHEIW01. The sequence continues at coordinate 5,506 of CAZJHF010000271.1, forward strand.
AAGGGACGCCACCAGCAGGACGACAATTCCCTGAATCAGTCTGCGTGCAATATAAGTGGCCATGGCAGTGAATACACTTTAAATGGGTTTGATTACAATAAAGTCATTAGGTTGTCGGATTGACTTTAGTTATCGGCTCACTGGAGTAATGGAGTG
>CAZJHF010000272.1:0-5607 GCA_964545505.1 uncultured Desulfobacterales bacterium
TGACTAAAGTTTGATATTGATACCGGGGTTTAAGAGATCCATATGACGATGACGGTTTTTAGGCCTGGGCCGCTTTCGGCGATCCCGGCCAATTCGACGATCGATCGCATGTCTGCGTTCTTTGCCGGATCGTCTTTCAAATAAGCGTTTAAACGTAACGCCGATTCCATGCTGGTTTGCGTGCACCATCCAGGCTCGGACCCGTCTGGCCCTATTGATGTGGTTGTTGGGGATGACCAGTTCGATGGTTTGACCGAATAGAAATTTGGCTCTGGTTTCGATAAAGACGCCGGCGCGACTTACGTTTTTAATCACACCTTTGTATTTTTGATCCTCATAATTGAAAAATATTGATTTTTGGAAGGGTTTGCGAGGATATTGCCTTGGGTCCTGGTTTTTTTTAATGCCGCCTGTGCTCACATTTTGCTCCGTAAAACTTCTGTGAGCATATTTTTTTGCGATAGATTTCATAGGTTTAATTTGATTGCTACTCCACCCTCACACCCGCTTAACCGCTTTTTCCACGATTGCATTTCAGGCCAGCTGTTACGCTTTTTACCGAGTTCTGCGGAAAATCGCCATAAACCAAATACGGACTATTATTGATATAAATAATTTCTGAATGTAAGTCAAATATTTCGAATCAATTTAAAAAAAATGAGGGACATTTTAAATTGTGAAGTAAACTTCAATAATTTGGTAAATATATTTCACACTAAAAGCGCAACTAAGGCCGAATTTTTTATAAGCTGCTGTTATTTATAACAAAAATTTGTTCAAAACACACTTGCCATTTTCGCATAAATCTTGCATAAAGTATTATTATTTAATATTTCAGCAGATTGTGCCGATATTAGGTATTGCCAACGTATTCATGGTGTCATTTGCAACATCATTTTAAAATGGCGCTAACTAAACGACACTATTTAATTTTGTAACCATCGACGATATAGAAAAATGCTGGACAACATAATACCCAAACTCCGATTGCAGGTGGCCAAGGCTCATAAAATACTGCCGCAGGATATCGCCGCCTCCATAGAAAAAGTGTATAATGATATTTTGTTAATGCGCGATTTTACGTTAAATGAATTTCAAAGAATCGAGGATGATGCGAATTTAAACGCAAATGATAGAGATATTGCGCGTCGTCAGGTTCTGGAAAAAGCCATCACCAAGCTTGAAATGTTAAAATCTCGCCGCAGTGCTGCGGATTTGATTGAACGCCTGGAAGCTAGATTATCGGAAAATCCGGAGGCCAACGGTGATCGCTTGCTTAAATTTCTAAAGGAGCGGGAGGTCCGGGACCGTCTGGCCGGTATGACTGAATCACAGATTCTGTCTCATTTTGAAAAATCGCTTTTGGACGGTAACAATCAGCTATTGCTGGATGCTATTTTAAACGCACCACCGGGGTTCGAAATGCTATCTCCGAAACTTTTGAAAAAACTTAAACGGGTGCGGGGGAAGCATTATTATCCTGAAGTCGTGGCGCAACTCGAGTCCATGCAGGAAATGAATGCCATCCTCATTAAGATGTTTTCGATGGTCAGAGCCGAGTTAGACAAACTGAGAAAAAAATATCTTCCCATATATATTGTTGAGAAATCGGCATAATCTGAATTTATAAATACGAAACGACAGCATGGAAGAAAACCCAGAAAAAAGAGATAACGCACGCATCGATCATCAATGTCTGGTGACGATTGAGAACTTAAATGCGGGCACGATCAATAAAGCCAAAATGCTCAATTTCTCTGCCACGGGCCTGTATTTTGAGGCCGATAATTTGATTCAGCCCGGCGATGAAATTTTCGTCGGCATCGATAACTCACCGTTCGCATCCGAACAGGGTCTTTATGAATGCTATCGGGTTGAAATCATGTGGCGCAAGGAATTGAAAAAATCTGCTTATTACTATGGATATGGGGCCAAGCATGCGATTGATCACCACAAGGTCAATTTGCAGGAGGGCGAATCCAGAAAATGGCAAGATATCCGCAGGCATCAGCGAAGATCCTACACCAAATCCGTTCAGTTTGCAGCCGACGATCGCATTTTTAATGGGCTCATAAAAAATATCAGTTCGGCCGGTGGCTTTATTGAAATCGATGCGAATATCTCGGCCGGTCAGAGCATCACCTTTGTGCTGCCGTTAAAAAAAGATCAAAAGGCCATTGTGAGAGGTGAGGTTGTCTGGTCCGGTCCCGATGGTTTCGGCCTAAAATTTATCAGCATTGATAAGCCTGAATCCGTTTAGCACCCTCACCACCGTCCTTAGCGAGCATCATTTTCCGTTTCCCATTGCAGCCCGATAATCGATGCGATTACAAGTATGCCCCCCAGTATCTGCAACGGGCTGAGTATTTCCCCTAAAAAAAGTGCTGAAATAATACCGGCGGTGATGGGTTCTATGGTGGCGGTGATGCTGGCGCGGGTGGAGCGGATGCGCTTGATGCCTTCAAAATAAAGCCCAAAGGGCAGGATGGTGCCACAGACAGCAATGAATACGATCCAGATCCATTCAAGCGGGTTGTAGAATTGCAAAACTGCTTCAAGCGGCGAATGCAGAACATTCCAGGCCAGGGTCGCAAACAACAGCCCATAGAGCAGCACGGTCCAGGGATTGTACTTGCGCATGCCGTACTCACTTAAAAGCGTGTAGGTGGCAAAGGCCATTGCTGCCAGAAGACCGCCCACAATCCCACTGCGGTTTAGTGAGAACAAATCCAAACTATAGGCACCGACCACCAGAAAGCAGCCTGCCACGGTTCCTACAAGCGCCAATCCACTCTGGCAGGTCAGTTTTTGGTGCCGGAAAGCAGCCGCATACAGGGCCACAAAAACAGGACCGGTGTAATGCAGCAAAATGGCTGGCGCCACCTTGATCTTACTGATGGCAAACAGGTAGAAAAACTGGGCGGCGCCGATGCCCAGAATTCCCAGCAGACTAAAATAGAGGAGATCCTTAGCATCAATTTTTAAAAGCTTCCGGTTGCGCCATGCCAGCCAGAGCAGCAGACCGCCAAAAGCAAGCGTGACCCGCAGCTGAATCAGCTGATAAGGCGACATGCCGCGGTTGAATAAGAATTTGGCCGCGCTGCCGGCGGCGGCCCACAACACAGCCGCCAGGCTGACGTATAGATAACCGCTTTTATGCATCGCTCTCATTTTCACCGCTAAATTTACGCGAAAGGCGGTTGGAATAGATTACAAAATCCTTTTAACGCTCCGGTCTGAGTTGCTGCACGACCTCGACCAAGGCACGCTCATTACCGACATTGCCGGGAAAAACAATGTAAGGCCTACCCGCGAAGCGGCTTTCAGATCCCAGCTGCCAGACCGGTACCCCCGGCAGAATCTGTCCGAGCACCATGGCTCTTTTGACATTCAAGGCTCGGGTGGCGATATCACTGGCGGTAATGCCGCCTTTGGCCATGATATAGCGCGGGGCGGTTTGAATGCGATGGACAATGCCGCTTAGCCCCTGTGAGACCTTTTGCCCGATTTGAAGGTTGGCTTTTGAATCTTTGCCGGTGACCAGCCGGCGGTCGGTAAATATCACCACGTCGTTTCCCCGCTGCAGCGCCTGTTCTGCTATTTCGACCATTCGTCTGATCTCACTGTCACGCAACCCGTCAGCGAGCAAAACATTGACATTTATCTCGACCGCGGAAATGTCGATCGCTGACAGCAGTGCATGGAGCTGCTGGGTGCTGCGCGCTACATATGAGCCCACCACAATCAGACCACCACCGACGGGCGGCAATTTGAGATCGGATGGTGCCAGGAGCGATTGCGGGGAGATGCCGGCCCGCAACTGCACAAAGGAAGCCGCCGTACGGCACAAAAAACACTTGCCGCGGGCTTCAGCTGTTAAAAGACCCTGCACAAAGACTTCCAGGTCGCGATAACTGGCGGCATTGACGGCACAGCATCGACCATCGCGCAATGTCATCAGTAAGTCGGTAACGGATTCAGGTCCTCCGCTGCGAAGGTCTGCGATCGAAACGGTGGCCACATCTGTGGCCGCCGTTTGCCCGCCGGATTTTTCGGCAACCCAGTCGCGTAGATTTGATAATGTATAGCCAAATGCGCGATCACGGGCAAATTCGGTCTGAGCAGCGGGGACCAGCACGCCATCCTCATCCACATAATGCACGTCGTTAACGGTGTAACGACCCCCTTCCAGAAAAAACGGATTGATAATCCACCCGTCAAAGTTCTGATCTAGGGCATTCGAAAGCGCGATAACCTCACCGGGGAAATGTCCCCGCAGGGTCGAATCACTGCGGGTGATGATCGCAAACCCTCGCCGGGTCTGTGCGGCTGCTGCTGAGAGATTGCATCCGATTTCGTCATTTAGTTTTTGGGCGTCCGGCAGGGTCAGGCTTCTGGAATTGGTCAGGATATAAAATGCGGGCAGGTCATTTTGAAGCTCGGCCGCAAGCATCTCCACCGACCACCCGGTGAGCACCGGCAGACCGTGGACTGTCTGGGTTCCGGTGGGGTCATCGTCTATGACAACCACCTTGCGGTCATCGGCTTTGATTTGATTTTGAATGGCCGGTCTTAAATCCTGCGGCCATTCCGGTGGCAGGCTATCGAGCAGCTGGTCTTTTGCGAGTCGTTGATATTCCAAATTGTTTCATACCTGGAATTTGCACGAGTTGGAGGCTTTCACACACTCATTAATTTCATGCAATATTTAGGAAACAATTAATCCTTGTATATCGGAATACCCAGTGCCTCGGCGTTGACAATACTGGGCGCCGCCTGCGGTGCGTCGCCTTCCAGAAAGCCAGATATATCCGGCCGTTGCCAGGCCGGATAACCTTGCAAAATAGCCGCCACGTTGCTGGCAGCCAAGGTGGCCATGCCCTGGCGGGTCCAGCTGGTGGCCGAAGCTATATGCGGCACGATGACCACATTTTCCAATTGCACCAGACCCGGTTTCATCTCAGGTTCATCTTCAAACACATCCAGGCCGGCTTTAAAATCAGGATTTTTCTGACAATGCGCCACCAGTGCCGCCTCATCCATGACCGGTCCGCGGCTGGTATTGACGATGATGGCATCTGCTTTCATCAGTGCCAATCGTTCCGCATTGATCAGGTGGTGGGTGCTGTCATCCAGGATCGTATGGATGCTGACACAGTCGGCTTCCTGCAACAATTCTTCAATGGACTCTGCGCGTTTGCAGGCGACCGGCGCCCGTCCTTGTGATGTTAAAAATTTGTTGTATCCGGCCACATGATCTTCAAGGGCCTCATTCTTATGCGGGTCGTAATAGACCAGATCCATCTTGTGGCCTTCAATCATCATCTGGGCATAGGCGGCACCGATTCGGCCGGCGCCAATGACACCCACCGTCTTGCGCCACAAAAGATTGCCCATAAACAGGGTGGGCAGCCAGCCCTTGTATCGGCCTTCTCTTAAGAATCGTTCGGCTGCACCGACCCGGCGGGCAGCCGCAAAGGTCAATGCCACCGCCATCTGGGCCGTGGTTTCGGTCAACACTCCCGGCGTGTTACCCACCGGGATACCGTTTCGGGTGGCGCCATCCACGTCCACATTGTTAAAGCCCACGGCGTAATTGCTGTAGGC
>CAZJHF010000273.1:0-5596 GCA_964545505.1 uncultured Desulfobacterales bacterium
GCAAACAGATTATTCAAATGGCGGAAGACTTTAACCTGGATGGTATTCAAAAATTGGCGGATGAATTAGATGCATGCTAATTATCAAGGTTTGGATTGCGCAACGAAATCCATAATTTTGCTGAATTGTAGATTCCGGCTATGCATGCTTAATCGCTAATTTTTATAAATATCATTTAGTAATCTGATATAAATCGCCTCCCCAAAAGCGGTGAAATCGAAACGCCAATGATTGCTTCACCGTGCCTCAAGATTTACTTAATTATTTGATTTTGGTTTTATACAGTCTCAGACTATTGGTCACTACCGAAACACTGCTGAAAGCCATGGCCAGAGCGGCTAAAATGGGGTGCAGCTGGCGTAACATACCTGGCAGGGATTCAAAGGGATACAGGATTCCGGCAGCCACCGGAATCAAAATAACGTTGTAACCAAAGGCCCAGAAGAGATTCTGTTTAATGGTCCGCATGGTCGCGTGGCTTAAGCGAATGGCTCTGGATACACCACCCAGACTGCCGCTGGAAAGGATGACATCGGCAGTTTCAATGGCGACATCGGTGCCGGTGCCGATGGCCAGCCCAACATCGGCCTGGGCCAGCGCCGGGGCGTCGTTGATGCCGTCACCCACCATGCCGACCCGTTGGCCGTTTTCCTGTAATGCTTTGACTTTGGATGATTTTTCATCCGGTTTAACTTCGGCAATGATATCCTTAATATGGACCTGTTCCCCAATGGTCCGGGCCGTCGCCAGGTTGTCACCGGTCAGCATAACCACCTTAAGACCCTGATCCTGCATTTGACGAATCGCTTCTTTCGAATCGGTCTTGAGTTCGTCTGCTACGGTCATCAGGCCGCAAAGCCGGTCGTTTCGCGCCACCACCATCACTGTTTTGCCCTGGGATTGCAGCTGCCGGATCTGTTCGGAGACCGATTCAATGGAAATATTCAATTCCTTAAACCAGGCGGGCTTTCCCACCATGACGGCATGGCCGTTAATGTTTGACTGAACCCCCTGTCCGCCGTGAGCTTTAAACTCCTGAGGTGCAGCAAGAGTGAGTCCTTGCGATTCAGCATGCCGCACAATTGCTTTGCCAAGCGGATGTTCGGAACCTCTTTCAACCGAGGCGCCTAATTCCAGAAGATCCCTGGCGGTATGGCACTCCGGCTCGATTGGAATGATATCCATTACGGCGGGTTTGCCGACGGTGATGGTGCCGGTTTTATCCAGCACGACGCTATCAAGCTTGGTGCTCATCTCGAGGGCTTCGCTGTTTTTAAACAGGATCCCTTTTTCGGCGGCTTTTCCGGTGCCGGCCATGATCGCCGTCGGGGTTGCGAGCCCCAATGCGCAGGGGCAGGCGATGACCAGCACGGCCACCAGACGGATCATAGCGGGCACGAATTCTCCGGAAATGCCCCACCAGATGAAAAACACCACAATCGCCAATCCAATGATGGCCGGGACGAAAATTGCGGCTACCTTATCGGCCAGGGCCTGGATGGGGGCTTTGCTGCCCTGGGCCTCCTGAACCAGTCGGATGATCTGGGCCAGGACCGTATCTTTGCCCACCGCAGCGGCCCTGAATTTTAAGAGGCCCTCACCATTAATGGTGCCGCCGACGACCTTATCCCCTTGACGCTTGTCTACCGGCAGCGGCTCGCCGCTGAGCATGGATTCGTCCACCGAGGAGGTCCCTTCAATGACGATACCATCCACCGGTATGCGTTCGCCCGGGCGTACCAGGACCGTGTCTTCCAGCTGCACGTGGGCGATAGGGATCTCTTTTTCAGCATCGTTTTCAATAATCGTGGCTGTTTTAGGGCGCAGGCCGATCAATTTGCGAATCGCCCCGCCGGTGCGCCCCTTGGTTCTGGACTCCAGCATTTTACCCAGTTTGATCAGGGTAATGATCACCGCCGAGGTTTCAAAATAGACGTGTTGGCCCAGGACCGGGAAAAGCAGCAATGCCAGCGAATAAAAATAGGCCACCGAAGAACCCATGGCAACCAGCACATCCATGTTGGCGCTTTTGTTTCTAAGGCTTTTGAATCCGTTGATATAATAATCCCAGCCGGTATAAAACTGAACCGGTGTGGCCAGCGCCCAGAAAAACCAGTTCACCCAGGCGGCATGGCTCCAGGCACCAATGAGATTAAAATCCCTGGCCATGCTAAAAACAAACAGGGGCAGCGCAAAGACGACGCCGACAATAAATTTACGGGTTTGATCCCGGATCTCTGCCTGCCGCGCAATTTGTTCGGCATCCTCTTCGTCAGCGGTGTCTTCGGGTGCAATAACGCCGTAACCGGCAGTTTCAATGGCAGAGATTATTTGCTGGAGATCGACAACGCCCGGAATGTATTCTACGACGGCGCGCTCGCTGGCAAAATTGGCGCTGGCCTTAACAACCCCTGAAACCTTTTTATTTAGCGCTCTTTCAATGTTGGCGGCACAGTTGGCACAGGTCATGCCGGTAACCGCCAGTTCTACCTTTTGGGTGGGAACCGAAAATCCCGATCCTTTTATCTGCGTAATAACATCCTGGACCTGCAATTGCTGCGGATCAAATGAGACCGCGGCCTGTTCGGCGGCAAAGTTCACCTGCGCTTCGGATACGCCGCTCAATTTTTTTAGCGTGCGTTCGATGTTCATGGCACAGTTGGCGCACGTCATACCCGTTACGGGCAGGGTTATTTTGTCGTCAGACATTTTTCGCAACCTGATTTGGATTGTGTGTTTCACCACAAAGGCACAAAGGACACAAAGTTGAAAATGATCTTTAAAGTTTGCTTTAGTAATTCATTCTTTGTGCAATTCGTGGTTGATATTTTTCTTTGGGTATCTCCTATCATCCGGATTACTACCGCGCACCAACTGGCTAAAATGGTTTAGGGTTCTCTTTGAACAATAAACCAGGGATTGTGCAAATCCTCTTTATTGTAGATCAACGGTTTTGCGGTTTGATATTCGTAGACGGCAGCACCGGCAGCTTCCGCAATAGCCTGTCCGGCCGCCGTATCCCATTCCATGGTGGGACCCAGGCGGGGATATATGTCCGCGCGACCCTCAGCCACCAGACAGATTTTCAGCGAACTGCCTGCCGAGATGAACTCCACCTCACCCACGGCTTTGCGTTTTTCTGCGACATAGGCTTCCAGTTCGGCGGTTTTATGCGAGCGGCTGCCCACGATGGTCAACGCTGCCTGCCGGGGGTGCTCAGCGGGCAGCGGGGTGGACTGCGCAACGATTTGTCCAAGCAGGGTGTGGGCTTGTTTATCTGAATCTGCCGGGGCATCTTGCAGGTCATTGAAGGGGCCGTCTTCAAGCTTATAAGCGCCAAAGCCATGGGCGGCGAAATACAGTGTCTGTCGATCCGGCACAAAAATAGTGCCCAGCACCGGACGGTTGTTTTCAACCAGCGCAATATTGACCGTAAACTCGCCGTTGCGCTTGATGAATTCTTTGGTGCCATCCAATGGATCCACGACCCAGAAGCGTTGCCAGCTTTTGCGCTGCGCATAAGGTATGTCTTTACCTTCCTCACTGAGAATTGGATCATCAAATCCTTTGAGCACATTCATTATGCGCTGATGGGATTTTTGGTCGGCAAGGGTTAACGGCGATTTATCGGATTTGTATGCCACGCCGAAATCTTCTGAATGGTATACATCGTTAATGTCCTGGCCGGCTGCAAGGGCCGCCTGAATTGACTTTAGGATATAGGATTTTAGGTCCATGGGGCTCCGCTGAGGCTGCTGCGATAATGTCAACACCATTAAGCAGCCGGATAATTGATCTCGGTCAGCTTATTCTTTATGGAATCTTCAGTGGCGGGTATATCCCATTCAACTTCCACGCTTTTGCCTTCGATGTCGCCTTCCACTTTGGTGACACCCTCCAGTTCGGTTAATTCAGTTTTAATGGCATTGACACAATGCCCACACGAAATACTGGGGATTGAAAATGATTTTTTCTCCATGACGCAAAACCTCCATTATGTTTCTTAAGTGCCAGAATGTCGCCTTACGATGGCTTCGAAATCAGCGGGCAGCAGAATTTGAGCAAAACGTCTGCCGTGTTTGCTGTTTTCTTTATAAAAGCGGATGCAGTCTTTAACAATCTGGCGCACCTGTTCTTGACTGTAAACACCGGGTAGCTCTTTGGCAAGCTGAGGATGCCGTCCGAGCTTGCCGCCCAGCTGAACGCGGTATCCGGTTTGCCCTTCCGCCAGCGTACCGGTCGGGCAGGCTGGAATGCACTTGCCGCACTTTAGGCACAAATCATTATCGATGATCGGGCGTTCCTGGGCGGTATCTATGCGAATCGCATCTTCCTTGCAGGCTTCGAGACATGCCTCGCACAATGAGCAGGGCTTATCGGTTTCAACGGGTGCACAGCTACCAATGATGCCAATGTCTTTTATTTGTGGCTGGGAGCATGCATTCGGGCAGTCCGCCAGTGCAATTCTAAATTCGTGATGGAACTTAAGATCACCTTTAACATTCTGTTTTAAAAATTCGAGCAAATTTTCATTGTGGACATCAGATTCAATATGTTCAACCAGTTGATCGCTGATAATTGCGCGATTGGGGCAACCACTTGGCCCGAAGCACGTCTCGATTTGATAACCCTTGATTTCTGAACTCATACTGGCCAGGTAGCGGGTCTGGGTTGTTTTGACATCTGCGAGCGATACTACGGGGTTGCCGGTTGCTGCCGCTTCTTTCTCGACGCGTGCGCGCACGCGTTTGCGCACAAAGAAAGGCACTTTTTTAATGGCGTCCTCGGCATCCGGTGTCCATTTCATCTTATTTTCCCCTGACCTGTTTTCAGCTTCGGCAGATGTGCAGATTAAGGGTTAATATAATTATCAATAACGGCGTTTACAAGCAGGTCCGCCGTCATAATGCGGCAATTTTGAAGCGATGAAATGATTTTTGCTGCAGGCAGGTTAAGGTGAATGTGTTTTTTGCAACGCTGTTTTTGCCAGTTGGGCCACCGTGCACGAAACCAGTTTTTGGTCGAGGTAGATCGTTAATTCTGCGGTATCGGCCTGTAAGTGGCCGAGCAGCTTCTGGGTGTGGTTATTTTTAAATGCACCGGCCGCCCAGGCAGCCAGGCCGCGCAGATATGGATCGGGATCCTGTAAAAATGGATGCAGGCATTCAACTGTATCGTTTAACAGCAGCGGCCGAGCATGCGCCAATCGGCCGATTCCCCATAAAAGACCCCGTTGCAGGGTTTGATGCTCAAGAAAGTTTCCTTCCGGTTGCGCATAGGAGATGAGTATGCGCCAGAATTCTTCAGCCAATTTTTTGTTGTGCGCCATGATTTCCCCCATGGCTTCCGGGCAGCCCCAGCCAATACCGCCGGATTCGTCGTTAAGGTGCCACATTAAACGCCGCATGATCACCCTCGCAGACTCGATGTCCGCCCCGGCCAGCCGGGCGACAACTTTCCCCATGGCGGTCACCGAGCGCCATTTTAAAATTTCATCCCCACTGCACAAAAATGAAAAAAGAGGATTGATCGCTTTGCGGGTCGGTATTGCCGCAACATCTGCCAATCCCTTTTCAAAGTCTTCCTGCAGCAACAG